>JAABTU010000040.1 GCA_011389715.1 Desulfotignum sp. | reverse complement strand
TTACCTGCGGCCGGGCAAAGGGGATGCATTTGTGTGCAAAAGCCGGATTATCCGGGCCGGCTCCCGGATTGTTGTGTCAAAAATGGCATTGTCCAACCACAAGGATGTGTGCATTGCCACCGGCACCGGTACCTATCTTGTCGGGTGATCAATCTTTTGGGGATTTCATTTTCTGTAAGGACTTTTTAAATGCCTGGCAGGGATCTTCATAAGACACCCGCTGTGTCAGCCAGATATAGTCGGCCGGGGGAAGGGATGCAAATCCTTCCAGGTCCAGTGGTGCAGTATAATCTTTTAAATCAGCCGGTTTTGGTCTGACCTCGGTCAGAGCCAGGTTCACCTGGGACAGGGCAGGGGCCAGAAATTTTACCCGGTCCACAACCCCCAGTCCATATTCTGTATGACCGTTGCCGATGATCACCACCACCGGCCCGGTTGTTTCCTCGGCCAGCATGGTGATGGACCGGGCCATGGTGTCATTTCTGGCTGTCCAGGTATCATAGAGCCTGTCCATCATATCTTCGTTTCCCATGCCGCAGTGCACTTTTGTGAAAACAGCCTTCATATGCTGCGCATAAACCGGGTTGTCATAGCCGGTGGAAAATATCTGTTTTTTTTCAAGGCGTGTGATGCCGGCCAGGCCCTTGCGGGTAATCCTGCGTTTCTGGGGACCGGACAGATCCAGGCCGGCTGCAGTAAGGGTGTTGTCCCTGGCCAGTTTCAGCAGATCAAAATAATACTGCCACATCCGGTCGGACTGCCGGTCCCAGTGTAACTGCCTGCGCAGATCGGTTTCAATCATGGTATTGATTTTTTCCGGGTGGTCATGGCTGTCTGAATCCACAAAACGTAACAGCAGCGGGGTGTCATGGACGGCAAAAAATTCAAATCCAAGGGCAGGGGTATGGCCTGTCTCCACGAGGTGCTGGATGATTCTGTGCTGGATGGCATGGTGCATGGGGTTGTCATGTTTTTCTGACAGATATATGATATCATGAGCCAAGAGATGTCCCATGAGGCGGGAAAAGGGCAGCTTCTCGCCGGTGCGGGCATCCAGAATTTTTCCGGCAAGGGGATCCTCAGGCCGTACCGGTTTTTTTACGGCTGTGGTACAGGATTGGAGCAAGAAAATCAGGCAGCATGCAGCCGCAATCCAAAAAAAACGTATCATGGGGGAAAGATCTGAAACCATGCCCCGAGATTACACTTTTTTAAAATACAATACCAGGCTTTTTCCGAGCACCGGGTTCAAAAACCGGTCCATGAATGCGGTGATGCGTGGTTTTTCCATCAAATCCCAGACCAGCAGTTTATGGTAGAGATTCACCAGGAAGACATCATTGCGGTCAGGGCCTGTCAGACATTTCAGCCACCAGTAGGGGGTATGGATGCTGTGGGCAAAATGGGATCCGGCAAACACCATGTTTTTTGCGCAAAATTTGGCAACCAGTGTTTTTTTGCAATAGATTCTCACATGGCCCCCGGGGGTGCTGGCATAGGCATCAGACAACAGCCAGCAGAGCTTTTCCACAAAAAATCTGGGAACGCTCACCGCAAGGAGCCGGCCGGGTTTGAGGATGCGCACCAGTTCAGACACTGCCTGATCATCCTCAGGAATATGTTCGAGTACCTCAGAACAGATCACAGCATCAAAACTGTTGTCCGTAAAAGGCAGGCAGGTGACATCCATACAGGACAGGGAAAAATTCTTGCACGCCAGGTCATTCAGGGCCTGGTGAAAGGCAAGCTTGCTGCGTGTGGATACCAGGTTGTCATATCCAAAATCCGCACCCACACAACAGGTGCCGGGCTGCCGGCAGGCCGCAGCCATGTGTCTTCCTTCGCCGCAGCCGATATCCAGAATCCGGTGGCCGGGCTGGATATCCAGACGGGTGAAATCAACGGTAATCATGGATGATCTCCCGGTATGCCTGAACGGTTTTGCGGGCCGTGGCTTCCCAGGTAAATTGTGACAACACCCGTTCATACCCTTTTTGGGCAAGGGTCTCCCTCAGGGCTGCATTATCGAGTAGTTCTTGAATGGCTTTTTCCAGGGCCTGGCTGTTGCCCGGCGGCACCAGTTTTGCCGCATCGCCGGCTACCTCGGGCAATGCCCCGCCTGTGGTGCAGATCACGGGGATCCGGCAGGCCATGGCCTCTCCCACCGGCAGGCCGAACCCTTCATACAAAGAGGGTACCACAGCAATGCTGGCTTTGGCATATTCTCTGATAAACCGGTGCTGGTCAATGCGGCCGGTAAATTCCATGTGGCTTCCCAGGTCCAGCTGCCGCACCAGCCGTTCAATGCCCCCTTTCTTTTTGGGGGTGCCGATGACCACCAGATAAACTGGCCGTTTTTTCACCATGTTTTTTATGGCATGCAGCAGATGGTACAGCCCTTTGAGGGGCGTGTCAGCAGAATTGGTGACAATGATGCGGCCGGGAATTCTTCTGACCCCTTCCAGGGGATGAAAACTGCTGGTATCGATGCCGTTGGCAATGGTGGTAAACCGTGTCTCCGGGATATGGAATTCTGTAGCAATATCATGTTTTGATATGTCCGACACCGTGAGAATCCGGGGCAGTTTTCTGGCCACCCTTTTTTGCATGTTTATGAAGGAATACCAGCGCAGGGCTTTGATCTTTTTGATAAAGGAACGGGTGGTCTGCACCGCCAGCCTGCGGTCCACGGTCATGGGGTGATGGATGGTGGCGGTGACAGGCACTTTTTTCATCAAGGAAAGCAGGCCGTAGGACAGGCTCTGGTTGTCGTGGATGATATCATACCGGTTTTCTTTGCCCTTGAGATGCCGGACCACCCGCATGCCGAAGGTCCAGGGTTCAGGATATCCCATGGCAGACACATCCAGCCATTCCAGCAGATTTATCATGTCTGTAAGTTCCGACAGCCTGGGGGTGCGGAACAGATCGTCCGGGTTGTACAGATCCAGGGTTTTGAGCATGGTCAGTCTGCCATGGCCGTTCAGCTGGGGATCAGGCGGGCCTGCAATGATTTCCACCTGGTGGCCCAGTTCACACAGGGCCTGGCTCAGGTGCCGGATATACACACCCTGGCCGCCGCAATGGGGGTTGCTCCTGTAAGAGAGCAGTCCTATTTTAAGGTGTGATTTCATGGGGAAAGTGTTTGGTGCGCCCGGCTGGAATCGAACCAGCGATTTTCAGCTTCGGAGGCTGACGTCTTATCCACTGGACTACGGGCGCATAAAAACAATAGCTATTATACCAGATTATGAGATAAAATCCATATCAAATTTTTCTTTTGCCTCTCCTGCCACATACAATGACCCTGCTATGCACACGGCATCTTCATCAGAACTGGTTGAAATTGCAAGGCTTACAGCTTCTGCCACATCTTCTTTTACCTGGATGCGGCCGGTAAAAATTTTTTTTGCAGCAGCCGCCAAAACATGGGTCGGCAGGCTTCTGTCTATTTTTGCCCGGGTGATGATCACCCTGTGGGCCCTGGGCAGCAGGTATTTGAGCATGGCTTTATAGGGCTTGTCATCCAGAATCCCCACCACCAGGGTCAATTTTTTTTCTGCCAGTGTGGTGGACAGATATTTTCCCAGAACCTGGGCTGCCTTGAGGTTGTGGGCACCGTCCAGGATGACCAAAGGTTTTTGCAAGATGATTTCCAGTCTGCCCGGCCACCTGGCCGTGCCAAGCCCTTTTTTTGCAAGTGCGGGGGTGAGCGCGTATCGGAGATCGGTTTTGCTGTTCTGGTCAAAAATCAGCTCACATGCAGCCAGTGCCAGGCTGACATTTTCCTTCTGGTGGTCCCCGGGCAGAGGGATTGTCAGATCCGGGATGCGCAGGTGCAAACCCCGGTATGTCATGGTGGATCTGCCGGGATTTTTGCGGGTAAAAAAATCATGACGAAACCGGTACAGGCCTGCAGATTTTTTTCTGGCGATCTCCTTGAGCACCCCGATGCCCGATGGCTGGGTGACACTGGTTACCACCGGCGTGTTCTGTTTGATGATACCGCCTTTTTCTTTTGCCAGTGCCCGGATGGTGCCTCCCAGATAATCGGTATGCTCAATGGACAGGTTGGTGATCACGCTGAGCCTGGGCAGAATAATATTGGTGGCATCAAATCGTCCGCCCATACCGGTTTCAATCACGGCCCATTCCACGCGCTGTTGGGCAAAATGGTAAAACGCCATGGCAGTGGCAATCTCAAAGAAAGTGGCATTTCTTTTTCCGGTATCAGCTGCGTTGACAGCGTCATAAGCTGCCACCACATCAGCATCTGTGATCATCTTGCCATTGACACAGATCCTTTCATTGAATGTTACCAGATGCGGGGAGGTATAAATGCCGGTCCTGAAGCCGGCTGCCTGGAGAATTGCGGCAATATAGGTGGCGGTGGATCCTTTGCCGTTGGTGCCGGCAACATGCACGCTGAAAAATTTTTTTTCAGGATGGCCCAGGGTCTGAAGAATATTACCTATGGTCTCCAGTTCCAGTTTGATGCCGAAACGGCCAAGCTGGTAAATTTTCTCAAGGCATTCCTGGTAGGTTGTGGCCATTGTCAGCACATAAAAATCCCGGCATTCCATTGAAAAAAACTGGTCTGCCGGGAGGGATTAAAGCGTCTATCTGCGTTTTCTGCGGGATTTTGATGCTGCAATGCGTTGCCTTCTCATCGCTTCGCGCATTTTACGTCTTCTGTATTGACAGGGTTTTTCAAAATGTTTTTTCACTTTAAGCCGTTTGAAGAGCCCATCGTTCTGGATTTTTTTCTTCAATATTCTCAAGGCTTTTTCAACATCGTTGTCAATCACTGTGACAGTAATTTCTTTCAAAAAACATCGCCCCTTTCATTGTGGATTTACATACATATAAGAATATCTATATCCCGTCTGTGTACCAGATTGGATATGTGATTGCAAGTAAAACTTTACCACAAGCTACAATTTTGACAGCAGTTCATCTGTTACATCTTTCAGGGGGGCTTCTCCTGTCAACGTGATGTACTTTATGGTGTCATCTTTTGCCGCCAGGTTCTTGAAATAATAGGCTGCTGCCAGGGTGCCGGTTTCGGTGTCATAGTAAATGGAATGGCGTTTATCAATGGCGGCTTCATCCTGGTCATCGTCACGTGCGCTCAAGGCACCGCCGCAGACCCTGCATTTGTCTCCGTCCGGTTTGATGGCATCAATAAAAATATTGTTGGGGTGGTTGTTGTCGTTTTCACACAGCCGGCGCCCCATGATGCGGTTTTTGGCAATCTGACGGTCAAGAATCATTTCAATAACATAAGAGAGTTTCATGCCTGCTTCTTCCAGGGATGCGTGGAGTTTTTCCGCCTGCACTTTGTTTCTGGGAAAACCGTCCAGGAGCCATCCGTTTTTGCAGTCATCTTTCTGGAGTCTGTCCAGGACCATGGGAATGGTGATCTCATCAGGCACCAGGTCGCCTCTGTCAATATATTCTTTGGCTTTTTTACCCAGGTCGGTGCCGCCCTTGATATTTTCCCGGAAGATACCCCCGGATTCAATATGGGCGATGTTGAATTTGTCTTTGAGGATGGCACCCTGGGTGCCTTTGCCGCTGCCGTTGGGTCCGAAAAATAAAATGTTCATGAAAACTCCTTTTATTATTCAATTAAATAAAATAGATATAAAACAATCAGAATCCATATAAAATCAGTACAGTTTTTCCTACTTATAAGAGGTGTATTTATTTGTCAAGATAAAGCAAAAACTTACACAGAGCCATCGCATGTAACCACATCCTGTTCAGCTGCTTGATGCCCGCCCCCTGCGGGTAGCGGTGTTACCGGCCCGAGATTGGCATCTGACGGTCCTGTCACAGGACATCTCCAGGGGCTTTTTTCTGGTACCACGCTTTATTCTGATTGTCATCGGTGAACAGAGGCCATCTGAAAGACCTGCTATGCTGGGATGAATTTATTTTGATAAGAGCTTGAATGTCAAAAGGGGAATTGGTATTAAAGGACGGTATTTATTCATGTACAGGGCAATTTAACATACAGGTCTGGCAAAGGGGGCGAACATGACCGAATTAATTGATGTCAGGGCGAGGGAGATCATTGACTCAAGAGGCAATCCAACCGTGGAGGTGGATGTGGTACTGGCATGCGGTGCCAGGGGAAGGGCAGCGGTACCTTCTGGTGCATCCACAGGCACAAGAGAGGCTTTGGAGCTCCGGGACAATCTGGAAAACAGATATCTGGGAAAAGGTGTGCTGAATGCCGTTGCCAATGTCAACGAGGTGATCGCACCGGAAATCATCGGATATGATGCCATGGACCAGGCAGGACTGGACCGGACTATGATGGACATTGACGGTACCGAGAACAAATCCAGAATGGGTGCCAATGCCATTCTCGGGGTTTCCATGGCAGCTGCCCGTGCTGCGGCCCAGGCCTGTGACCTGCCGTTGTACCAGCATATAGGAGGCATCAATGCCAGGATCATGCCCATTCCCATGATGAATATCATCAATGGCGGGGCCCATGCCGCCAATAACCTGGATATCCAGGAGTTCATGATCCTGCCTTTCGGAGCCCCTTCTTTTCTGGAAGCGGTGCGCATGGGTGCTGAAACCTTTCATCACCTGAAAAAAATTCTCAAGAAAAACAAGCTGAGTACCGGTGTGGGAGACGAGGGCGGATTTGCACCGGATCTTACGTCTAATGAACAGGCCATTGAATATATCCTCAAGGCCATTGATTCAGCCGGGTACCGTCCGGGCAAAGATATCGGCATTGCACTGGATGCAGCAGCCTCTGAGTTTTACAAAGACGGAAAATACCGGTTTTTATCAGAAGGCAAGGATCTGTCTGCCGATGACATGATCGATTATTACCAGGGGCTGATGGAAAAATATCCTTTGTATTCCATTGAAGACGGGCTGGCTGAAGGCGACTGGGATGCCTGGGAAAAGATGACCGACCGTCTGGGTGACCATGTTCAGATCGTGGGGGATGATATATTTGTCACCAATCCGGATATCTTTAAAAAAGGAATAGAAGCCGGTATCGGCAATTCCATTCTGATCAAACTGAACCAGATCGGTACGGTGACAGAAACGCTGGATACCATTCAGATGGCCAAAGAATCTGGATATACCACGGTGATATCCCACCGGTCAGGAGAAACTGAAGACACCTTTATTGCTGATCTGGCAGTGGGGGTCAATGCCGGACAGATCAAAACCGGTTCCATGTCCAGAAGTGACAGGGTGGCAAAATATAACCAGCTGATCCGGATTGAAGAGAAACTGGGAGACAGTGCATCTTTTCCCAACAATCTTTTTTTATAACCAATTGCCGGTATCAAGGAGGGGTTCATGGCTGAAAATACCAAATATATTTTTGTAACCGGCGGGGTGTTATCATCCCTGGGCAAGGGGCTGGCTTCCGCTGCCATCGGCATGCTTCTGGAGAGCCGTGGACTGACGGTCACCATCCAGAAACTGGACCCCTACATCAATGTGGATCCCGGTACCATGAATCCTTTTCAGCATGGTGAGGTGTTTGTCACCGACGACGGTGCGGAAACCGATCTGGATCTGGGCCATTACGAGCGGTTCACCAATGCCAGGCTGGGAAAGAACAGCAACTTCACCACCGGTAAAATCTACCACCAGGTCATCACCAAGGAACGCAAAGGGGAATACCTGGGCGGCACGGTCCAGGTGATCCCCCACATCACCGATGAAATCAAGCAGAGCATCTGTCTGGTGTCCCATGACGTGGATGTGGTGATTGTGGAGATCGGCGGCACCATCGGAGACATTGAATCTTTGCCCTTTCTGGAGGCCATCCGGCAATTCAAGGCAGATGCCGGGGCATCCAATGTGATTTATATCCATCTGACCCTGGTGCCCTATATCAAGACCGCCTGCGAGGTAAAGACAAAGCCCACCCAGCACAGTGTCAAGGA
>JAABTU010000039.1 GCA_011389715.1 Desulfotignum sp. | reverse complement strand
GCGATTCCTTCTCCCGAACGGATCAGCTTCTTTATCCCGGTCTCATTCATTTTTCAGGTCCTGTCGACTGATTTATTATTATGTGATTTCAACTGTTTCAGTTCGTAAGCAATTGTGTCAGCACTGAAGTCCTGTTCGTCAGGCCATGCGATACCGCAGAAGAAAGGTTTTACCTGTTTAAAATAATTTTTATCTTTTAGTTGTTTAAAGACACCTTTCTCAAGATAGGGTTTGACATCAAATATCCCTGATCGTCCATCGGACAATTCAACAAACAGCGTATAATCATTATTTGCAAACACACTGTTTACCTTCACCAGTTTCTCGACAGTGTTTTCTTCGCTGAAGCAGGTCATGACAACACCTCCCAATGGCCGCCCCTGGCAGGTCCGATCCGTTTCAGCCGACCCTGGTCCTTGAGTTTTTCAACCTGCTTCAGCACCGCACGTTTTGTGATCCCCAAAGCGGAACCTATTTCTTCTGTCGTGATCGAAACGTTTTTCCGCATTAACTCAAGGATCTGTTCTTCGGTTTTTGGTGAACTTTTTGGTGAACTTCCTGATGAAATGTTCACCAATTTGAGCTCTTCTGCCGGTTTTCGGTGAACCGTTGCCGTGAACAGACAGCCGTCCCGGTCGTCGGCAAGATCAATTTGCGGCCATGCCGCCAGGGCGCGTTTGATCCCGGAGCCCAGGCCGTGGTAGGGCAGCAGCCCCTTGGCCACATAGGAAACCAGAATCGGGTTCCGGATGCTGGCGTTCCCCGTGCGGATCTTCTCCACGGTCAGGTTGTCAGGCAGATGCCCCGGACTGATGATCTCGATGCGGTTGTCATAGACAAACAACCTGACCGGTGCACTCACCAGATAATCCCGGTGTACCAGGGCATTGACCAGCAATTCCTCGAACACGCTTTCCGGGATTTCCGGCCGGCCCGGGGCGTTTACCCCCCGTCCTGCCTGGATTTTGTGCAGGTTGCGCATTACAAATGCCAGGGTATCATTAAAAATTTTCGGCAGTGGGCCGGCAAAGTCCTCGGTATCCACGTAGTCGGTCACGTGAATCTCATTGCCGGGATAGCGGATCGCCTTGACCACGAACTGCGGTTTGATGAGTTCGGGCTTTTCGGCAAACATCAGCAACCCGGCCAGATTCAACGCACCGTCATCCGTGGCCAGATTCATGTTCTGAAGCAGCCGTGTCAACTCTTCCGGATCATCCGGATATGCCTGTTGGTAAACATCTCTCAGAAAATCCCGGAACCGCAGTTTATCTAGCTTGTCGATTCCGGCCCGGGTCGGTAGCTCATCTGCATGGAACTGGCCGGTTATTTGGAACAGGCGGCGCAGCTCCTCCTTGGAATTCACCCGCCGCTTGTCCGCACCGGTTTTCAGCCAGATCACGCCGTTCTTGTCAAAGTAGGGCTTATCAAGTCCCTTAGGCACGGTCAGCACGATTACAATGCGGCTGTTTTCAAGTCCGATATTTTCGGTCCGCACCGTCAAAGGGCTTTTGACAAGGTGACTGGCGGCATTGCTGATGAGCTGATTGATCCTGGCCACATCGGCCTTGTCAAGCCCAGGTGTGCCGCCGTCATCAGCCACACCCAGGTAGATCGTTCCGCCCTCGGAATTGGCAAACGCAGCCATCTCGGAAGCCAGGGAAGCAGCGTTGCGAACATCCGCCTTGAACTGGCGGGTGCTGTCTTCACCAAGGTAGATCTGGGTTTGAAGTTCCTTGATTTTCATTTTTTTCCTACCTTCCTGTGTTGCCGCTGTTTTCCATCGCCGGCCAAGCGTGCCTTTTCCGTCCGAATACGCGCGAGCAGGCTTTCCGCCGAGTTTTCACCGGAAATCAGCTCCGGGTGCGCTTCCCGCCACTCTTTGGTCAGTTCCCCTTCAAATGCCTTTTTCAGAATGCTCTGCCGCAAGGCTTCGGCCTTTTTCAGGCTGTCTTCGATGGTTTGTTCCAGTTTATCGCAGACGGAGAGGCGGGTTTCGATTTCTTGAACTATAATTTCTTGTTCTGTTAACGAACAGTAAGCAAAAGGAACCAATTCAAGTTCTTTAACCCCTGCAAGGTTAGGCATAGCAGACCCTTTTGTGTCTTTTAATATTTTTGTTTGGAAATGTGATGATTCAAAAATATTTAGAAAAAAATTGTGTTCTAATAATTTTTCTGAGATTTTTATTCTTAAAAGAGCTTGGTTGATTACACCTTTTTCTGCATTTTTGGGTAACCGATAAATTTTTCCAATTGTTCCAGAACAACTTACTATATAATCCCCTGCCTTAACTTCAAATCCTGATAATTCTTTAAATTTTTCATTTGAAATATAATAATCGCCCATCATTGCAGATTTATAGATAGCATTTTTTTGCTCATATACTTTAATGCCTTTCGGAACAAAAAATTCCTTTTTAATTGCACTTCCAAAAGGACCTCTTTTCAAATCATGAACAATTTGCCCAAACCTCAACCATCTCCACCCCTTCGGCAATTCCGGCAACTCTGCCAGTTCCTTTTCAATCAGCGGCGGCAGGTCTTTGGGCTTTTTGGGTTTGGCGGGTTTTTTACTGCCGTCTCTTTTTGCCTGTTCGCAGGCCTTTTGCCACGCTTCCACCTGTTTCTGGTACTGCGTTTCCCGCTCTTTTTTGATGCGTGGCAAAAGTTTTTCCGCTGGTTCCGGTGGATTCCCAGCCTGTATCTGCTGTTCCCGCCATTCTCCTGTCAGCTTGCCCTCAAAGGCATGTTTCAGCACGGCCTGGCGGTAAGTTTTCAACTGTTCCCGGGCTTTTTTCAGGCTTTCGATTCCGTTGTCGAGTTCGGAAAAGAGTTCTTCAATTTTTTCAACGATGCAATGCTGTTCCGGGAGGGGAGCCAAAGGTATTAAATATTTTGATACACTTTCAGCCGACAAATTAGGTTGTGCAGTACCATTATCAAAGTGTTTTATTAATTGCTTTCCGAAAGGGCTATCTAAATAATAAAAGAAAATTTTCCGATTGATGCCTTCTCGTAATCTTATGATAACTAATGAGGATGCTATTGCTCCATTTTCAAGATTTGAAAAAATGGCAGACTTACCAAGCGTTCCTCTTATACAATAAATTATATCACCTTCGATAAGTTTGCCGTTATTGAGCAAATCATATCTTTTTTTAGAAATATAATTAAGATTATCAAACAAAATTTTCCCTTCATTTAGATTACCAGCGCTGATAAATGGTATTCCTCTATCAACATAATGTTGTCTTGAAGGGTAATTTTTCCCTCTATCGCCATTTATTAGTTTCGCAATATCTTTGGTTGTGCACAATTTCCAATTTTCAGGCAATTTAAAATGCTCAAACCCTTTAATCATCTTTACACCGCCAAAGCCTTATTCATTTCATCCATAACCGCATCCACCTCATCACCAAACAACTGATGCATCTTGCCGATGCCTCCCTGGCCGTCAAAAGGGGCATAATCCAGATCTTCCTTTTCAATATGCACGGAGCTGATGATGTGTTCCTTGATCATGCGCAGCCAGGTCATCTGTTCTTCGGTGAATTTTGCAGCGGCCCCGGCCTGTTTGCCGAACACCCATTTTTGAAAGTTGCGGTCCACTGTCTGCTCAAAAGCGGTCAGGGTACCGTCGATGCTGGTGATCCGCCGGATCAGGGAAACCAGGGCGGTGAGTTCATTTTTCGGGGATCTGCCGCTCACCTTTTCCACCTGCTCAAAGGCCTGCCAGACCCGGGCCGGAGCAAGGGCGGGCTTTTTCTGCTTCAAGGTGTCCAGCACCTCCCGGATCATGGCATAGGTGACATGCCGGCGGTTATGCGGCTGGTTGTAGAATATGGAAAGGGCTGTGATCTCATTCTTGTGGGCCTGCATAAAGGTTTTGAAATCCTGGATAACCTCCTGCGCCTTTATGCGGGATTGTTTGTCCCAGCCGGCAAATTTGAGCGCATCCAGATTGATGTTGTCGATGATCTGCTCATGGGATTTGCGCACGGATTCGATAAATTCGTTCAGCTCGCCGGTAAAGGTGTCTCTGGCCCGGTGGATCAATTCTTTTTGGGCGGCCTGTTGTTGATGTTCATCCGGCTCCGTCCCCGGCGGCAGATCAAACTGTTGCGCCGCGTGTTCAATGATCTTGTCCGGATTATGGGCATCGAGCAGTTCATGCACCAGCTGGTTGACGGGTTTGCCCTGGGCCAGTTGTTTGAACCTGTTTTGTTCATCTTCGGTGATCTGCTTTTCCAGCCGGGCCAGGCGGCCGGCCAGGGACGAATACAGGTCTTCATCGGTTTGCCCCATCAGTGCAGCCTGGAGCAGATCTTTCAAGGGGATGGATTTTTTGCGCTCCAGGGGCCGGCTGTCGGTTTTGACAGATTTGCTGACACCCACGGCATCCACGATCACAAATCCGGTTTTTGCGGTATGGACCGAAGGGGTCACCTTTTTCAGGTCATCGTAGCCCTGGGTGCGGGTTCCCCGGCCTTTCATCTGCTCAAAATAGTTTCTGGAGCGGACATCACGCATGAAGACAAGGCATTCCAGGGGCTTTACATCCGTGCCCGTGGCGATCATGTCAACCGTGACCGCAATCCGGGGGTGATAATCATTCCGGAACGAGGCCAGCACGGACTTGGGATCTTCATCTGCCTTGTAGGTGACTTTTTTGCAGAACGCATTTCCCTCGGCAAACTCCTCGCGCACAATCTGGATAATATCATCGGCGTGGCTGTCGGTTTTGGCAAAAATGAGGGTTTTGGGAATTTCCTGACGTCCGGGGAACATTTCCGGAAGTTTTTCCCGAAAAGCCTTGATGATGTTTCTGATCTGGCTGGGGTTGACCACATCCCGGTCCAGATCGTTTTGCGTGTACACCACTTCCTCATCCAGCTGTTCCCACCGCTTTTGCCGGGTCAGACGATCGCGTTTGTCCACCCATTGCTCGGCTACCAGCTTGGCGCCGCCCCGGGTAATTTGGGTTTCAATCAGATAGGTGTCAAACCCGACATTGACCCCGTCGGCCACAGCGTCTTCATGCCGGTATTCGCTGACCACGTTTTCATTGAAAAAGGCAAACGTCCGCTTGTCCGGGGTGGCGGTCAGGCCGATGTAAAAGGCATCAAAATAATCGAGCACCTGTTTCCACAGGTTGTAGATGGAGCGGTGACATTCATCGATCACGATGAAATCAAAAAATTCCGGCGGCACCTTTTCATTGTATTCGACCGGCCGGGGCAGCCCGGTCTCCACGTATTCATGGGGATTGGTCTGCTCCGCGGTTTCTTCCAGATCTTCCCCTTTTAAAATGGAATACATCCGCTGGATGGTACTGATGCAGACCTGGCTGTCCGGCGGGACATATTTGGAGTTCAGGCGCCGGACGTTATACAGTTCGGTAAATTTGCGGTTGTCATCACCCGGCAGATACCCCATGAACTCCTGTTCGGCCTGCTCTCCCAGGTTTCTGGTATCCACCAGAAACAGTACCCGTTTGGCATCCGCGTATTTGAGCAGACGATACACAGCCGTAATGGCGGTGAACGTTTTGCCGCTGCCCGTGGCCATCTGAACCAGGGCCCGGGGTCTGTTTTCCCGGAAGGATTTTTCAAGATTGGTAATGGCCCGGATCTGGCAATTTCTAAGGCCGGCGACGGGTAGGTCCGGCAACTGCTGCAAGCGCTGCCGCAGGCTGGTTTTCTGCCGGACCCTCTCTTTTAACGTTACCGGGTGGTGAAATGAAAAGACCGGCCGGGCTCGGGGTTTGGGGTCTCTCATATCGGTAAACCGCGTCAATATGCCGGTGCTTTCATACACAAACGGAAGGAAGCAGCTGTCCGCAAACCATTTCAGTTTGCTTCGGGCGTAGAATTCAGCCTGCTGTTCATGAACGCTCAGGCGGTGGCCTTCGGTTTCTTTTTTGGCTTCAATCACGCCGATGGGTTTGCGGTCCACAAACAGGACATAATCCGCAGGCCCCACATCGGTCTGATATTCCCGCACGGCAAGCCCCGGACCCAGGCCCCAGTTGATGGCTGTTTTATCAACAACCACCCAGCCGGAGCGCTCAAGCATGGTGTCGATGTTGTCTCGTGCTTTTTGTTCGGGAGTTTTGTTCATATTAAGACCTTGGCAATTACCACAAAAAACCAAATTGAGGGGCACGCCGTTTTTAGTGCAACCGCCTTAAAGCTGATGTTTGATGTCTTTTTCTTCCTTCTGTTTTAGGGAGACTCCTTTGGAATCTTTCCATGCCGTCAAGCCATTTGCCTGACCGCCGTGAATAACCGCTGCTGCCGCACTTGGGCTTGAAAATTCGTGGTCTGAAAGAAAGACCAATCGACCTCCCTTTTCTTCAACTTTGCCATCGCTTTGGAGAGTAGCTCGTAAATTGGCAGCATATTGATACTTTGACGTCGAAGGCCTCTCTTCTAAAACGGCCTCAGAACCCTTTAAGACCACAAAACCATTATCTGTTTGGCGACCAGAAGCTGTAAGCCCCTTTATTTCACAATATAGCAAATCCGATTTTTTTGTTTTGGATTCACTCTTTACAACTGGTTTTAGAAACTCCTGGCCAAGAATCGGCAAAAGCTGTTCCATCCGGTAAAGGAACACATCCATATCGGCTTTATCAGACTCGGGCAGGTGTGAACCGCTTGACTGCGAATTCTCCAATTCAAACCTTCCAATAGAACGTGCCGTTTCAATCAGTTTTCCCTCTAAATATTTGATGTGTGCCTTAGTGAGATTCTCATCTTTGCTTACGAAAAACACTATGGTTTTCCAGAAGTCTCTATCCAAATGCCCTTTTATTCGGGTTCGTATTACTTCAGCTTCACCGATATACACACGATCTTTCCCAGAATCCGGGTTTACACCGGCAAGAAAATAGACACCTGGTTTGCCTGCCTCCTCTCTTTTCAAAATATCTTCGATTTGTGATCTTGGGCCTGCAACAGCTTTGCCTGTCCAATTCGATATCTCTGCGGTCCGAATTGACGTCGGGCTTCCCTTAACAAGAAAAATTCTGACTGTGGCGCTTTCATTCATATTTCATTATCCAATACCTATCATAACCGGTAATTTGCGGGGCGTAGTGTAGCAAACTATCCGAGTTGATGCGTTTGTTAGCCGTCATACCGTTGATGCCGATAATTTCAAAGAATTACTTTTATATCATTCATCATTTGTTATTGAATACTATCCGACCCATAGAGCCGAATAATATGATACCTGATATCCTTATCATAGAGTTTTTCAAATCAATCATAACTTGCCCTATCATGAATTCTGCAAAAGCTCAACAAATTAAGGGCACCTGCTTGAGTGGACGGGCCAGGCAATTGAACTTGTTTAGCTACACCTGGTTGCACTTGTAAAAGTAGATGACCATCAGGAGGCGGGCTTTTTTCTTGCCCAGGCTTTTACCGGCATGGGGGCTCTCTTCGATGATGGTGCGATCGCAGGCTCTTGAAACAAACAGGCGGACATTTTCGGGCGGGGTCTAAGGGCGGCCACCTTTCCATCAGTACCATGCACCTTGCCAAAGGCCTTGAATTCAAAGCCGTTGTCGTCATGGCCTGTGATGAGGACGTCATCCCTTCATTGCACAGAATTGAGGCTGTGGGGGATGATGCCGATCTGGACGAAGTATACAACACCGAACGCCACCTTCTTTATGTGGCATGCACCCGGGCGAGAGATCAATTGCTGGTTACCGGAACCAGTCCAGTATCTGAATTTGTTGATGATTTAATGGTTGATTGAATGGGCCGGATAATCAGTGCTGTCATAAAGTCGGGAAAAACGGATGTCCACTATTTTCAACCCTTTCAGTCTCCCGGGTGAATACAATTATCGGAAATGCAAATTTTTGCATTTCCGATAATTTAAAAAACAGATCCGGTAACAAAACATCCCAAATCTCTTGTTTCCAAAGGGTTTCAGCGGTTTTCTCAAAGGATTGAT
>JAABTU010000038.1 GCA_011389715.1 Desulfotignum sp. | reverse complement strand
ACCCGGATCTTTCCGGCCGATATCGTGCCGGGAATCGCATTATTGATCTGAGCCACCACCAGATTCCGGGCATGCGTGGTACGGCTGTATCCGTAAAGACCCGCAATCAGAACAAAGATGCAGACCAGAATCCCGGCCACGGCCAGTCCAATTTTTCTTTTTACGCTCAAGTCCTTCTCCGTTTTTCAGTATCATTTTCATGATATCTGGTTCACGATAACCAGTGAAATATATCATATTACTGAAAAATATCCCAAACAAATCCTCACAGACTTGGCGTTGACCGGCAAATCACATACGACGTTCCCATACAAGACCGGAACCCTGAAAAAGGGAATGGGCCTGTTCATCAAACCCCGGGGCACCGCCTTTGAGGTGCTGCTGCCTTTGACCATGCCCGGTCAGCCGTCTTTTTGAAAGGATCCCCCGTCCCCGGAAACCAGCGGCTGAATCCATTTTCCCATATCCAGGAAATGAATCCGGTCCTGGGGGAATCTGGATGTCCGGCGGTATTTATCAGAAGCGGACTCAAACAGCACGGCCAGCGAATTTTCCACCATGACGATCCCTTGGGTCATCGGAGGGGCTTCAATGGATCTGACATGGGAGCGGCAGTCCAGGTGCCACACCGGCACATCCATTCCGTTTTCAAGGACAAACCAGTCTTCCGGTTCGCGATGAAAAGGGGTTCGGTACACAGACAAAAGGCTGTTGTTTCTTCTGCCATACGACCGGCTGAGGATGATGTGTTCCCGGGTAAAGACAGCCCCCTGCACTTTATCGGGAATGGAGATGAAAAAAGAGGGATATGCCGTGGTATCCGTTTGCATGGTTTCCTTGATATCATCCGTCTTCCCGTCCAGATGAAACCCGGCCATCAGGGCATGATTGCGGGCCCCGCAGGCAACGGAATAGGCATGGGACGATTTTGCGGCATACCGTTTTCCCCGTTTCCTGAACTCTCCGACATACAGAACGCCTTTTGAAGCGGTGGCAAACGAACAGGTCACTTCCGTGGACATGGGCGGGTCCAGAAAAAGGGCATCTTCCTTTTCCGAGTCCACTATTTTCTCCAAAGGCACCCGGTAGATCTCCTCTCCGGAGGCGATCCATAAATGCTTTCTTGTCGAGGAAATTCCGCCCATATGTCCCAGATGCGGACTGCCGTCATGGTTGTAAATCCGCACCACTTTTTTCAGTGTGCTGTCTTCCATGGAAACAAGGGTCAGGGCCGCCGTTTGTTTTGTGTACATGTAATTCGAGATGACCAGAAGCCCGTGCGCTTCAATATATGCCTTTCCCTGGGGAACCATCCCCTGGAAAAGACCGGGAATGATCACTTCTTTATCCTGGATCATGGAAAGGTAGGTTTTAAATTTTGCTTCCGGCAGGTTTGTTCTTTTTTCCATGGCCTGCTGGGCCACAGGGTTGTGATTCCGGACCTGGCCGGACCGGGCCGGTTTCCATAAATCTCCAGCACATGAGGAAAAAAGCATTGCCGGAACAAGAAGGCATATCCCGTATTTAATCATGGAACGTCTCACGGGCCGGCTCCCGACAGAAAAGTCGGATCCCCCCCTGTCACATAAAAGACCAGGGTAATGAACAACGGGGCAAGCAGATTGTCATCCAGGTTCACCATAACCAGTTCAGACACACACAGACCCAGTGATATCAGGAAAACCTGTCCGGCCCTGTTGGGAACCATCCAGATGGTTGACATGAAACTGACCGCCACAAAAGCCAGGCTTCCCTCAAGGGTTTTGCCGTTGTACAGGACAATGCGGCCAACATATTTACCTGCCAGGGCGGCTGCGGCATCCCCCAGCATGAAACCGGTATAGATCACCGCCAGATACAAAACCGGCATGGAAAGCCAGGTGCAGAAAAGCGCATGGGAAAAGGCCAGGGAAACGATAAAACAGGTGGATCCGGTCAATCCGCCTTTTTTTTCATGATCCCGCAGTATGTCATGGAAAAAAAAATCATACATTCTGCCCAGGGGTGCCAGCCGGGTTTTATACCTGTCCATCAGAACATTGAACAGGGCAAACAGCAGCAAAGGAACAGCCGCCGTTTCCGGTGGTATGGGGATCAGGACCACCGGCAGGACGGCCGCCGCCAGATGCAATGATTTTCTTTTGATTTCCCCTTTCATGTTCATATCCGTCTCCAACCGGTTTTTTCCAGTTTTGCTGTCAAAAAGAATCGCTTCGCCGGTCAACCATCATGGCCTGAATATATGTGATGGTATCGGAAAGATCCTGATCCATCGGCAGAATCATGTCCCGGTCTCCCTGGTCTTTCACATACCCTATTTTTTCAATACCCATGGGCATCAAGGCAAAAAGCTGCCCCTTGTAAAGAATCTGGGGGATTTCATGAACAAACAGCACCGGGGTGTCATCCTTTTGGAGCAGTGATTTTCCGAAAAATTCTTCAGGTTTCTGTTTTTCTCCCAGCATGCCTAAAATGGTGGGCGCAAGATCGGCGGGGGTGGCTTCTTTGCTGAAGACGCCGGGTTTGATATCAGGATGAACAATGAACAACGGTATGTTTTCAGGGGGTTTGACCGGTTTGTTCAAAACAAAACTTCTTTTTGCACTGTATTCTTCACCTTCCACACCGGAATCGTGGTCAGCATAAATGACAAACAGGGTGTTGTCAACCAGGTCCAGGGCTGCCAGATGTTTGAAAAACATTTCAAGGGATTTGTCCACAAATGAAATGGACCTGAAGTAGTCTCTTGTCAACGGATTTTTTATATCCTCAAACCTGCCTTTTCCATATTCCCGGGGATAAAAATCATAGGGGGTGTGACTGGTGACCGTGATGAAAAATGCGAAAAAAGGAGAATCCGCCGATTTCAAATGGTTGATGGACTGCAGAAAAAAATCATGGTCATTGATTCCGAAAACCGTTTTTTCGACATCCATGACCGTATCGTGAAATGAATAATCCTCCAGGCTGTAGAACCGGTCGAACCCCAGCTCCGAGAATGCCTTGTGCCGGTGGAAAAACGCTTTGTCATTGCCGTGAAACGCCAATGTCGTGTACCCTTTCCGGTTTAAGATATCCACCAGCGATGTGAAGGCGGACAGGTCATTGACCCGGAACCCGTAATTTTTGTTGATCGGGTATATGGATGTCAGAAACGAAAATTCAGCGTCAAAACTGCCGTTTACATGCTGGGCATAAAAATTGTCAAAATAAAGTGCGTTTTTTTTCAACCGGTTTAAAAAAGGGGTGATTTCCCGGCCATTGTGCCGGTAATCAATAATTTTCTGATCCAGTGATTCCACCTGTATGACGATAATATCATGGATTCCGGTCTTTTTTTTCATCATTTTTTTGTCCACACGGACATCTTTTTCAGACGGTGGCGCAATACCGGGGATCTTCTGTTCATAGGGATGAAAAAAAGAATAATACTCAAAAAAATACAGCGGAACAATCCCGTAGACATTCACAAAAGCGGACGTACTCCGGGAAAACAGGGCCATGGGTGTCTGGTTGCCCAGAACATGATTGGTCACCAGTATCTGGACGGCCAGCAGGCAGACAAGTACTGCACCGGCAATGGTTTTTTGCCGGGTGACACAACCGGCCCAAATCGTGTTCAACGGGATGGAAACACGGTCTCTCATCATGAATAGATATATCAAAAACAGGTCCATGACAAAAAGCAGGTCCTGCGCCCTGAACAACTGTCTGGCAATGACTTTGACAGGCCGGGCACCCTGACCCATCACCATGTCACTCAGGCTCAGATAGTTGCCGAAATACCTGTTGTACCAGATGTTTGACAGGCAGAAAAATGTAACCATCATCAGAAAGCAGAAAACAAGGTTTCTGATTTTTCTGTTTTCACACAGCGGTAAAATAAAAAGGTACAAAAAAAGAAACAGAATCAGGTTTTTAACCACCAGCCCGGCCATCAGCGGTACTTGATAGATGACCACTGACAGGTAGTTGTATTTGAACAGAAACCCGACCAGAAACACCCAGGCGGCAATTTGTTTCAGATAATCCATACCACATTTTCGAACAGGGACAGACATGCCTTTCAGTGTAACCAAGGGGGATTCAGGAGTCAACGTGTATTCATCCTGCGCACGCCCTTTCCGTGCCGGTGCCGGTGCCGGTGCCGGCCCTGCGATTCCTGCCGGGATCTATTTTTTAAATTCAGACCCGTTGTCGTCAATGAGTTCCAGCAGTACCCCGTTCATTTTTTTCGGGTGGATAAAGGCGAACTCACCGTCTCGAAAGGGCCTGGCCCCGCCGATGAACGGATAGTCTTTTTCCTCCAGCTCGGCCATGGCATCCCGGGTGTTGTCCACATTCAAACTGACGACCATCACCCCTTCGCCCTTTTTTTCGATGAATTTCGCCACCTCCCCTTCCGGGGTCAACGATTCCATGAGTTCAAACCCCACCTCCCCGATCCAGTACCGCGCCACCTTTATTTTTTCCGGCTCATCAATGTAGGTATCATCCGGCCCGGTTTTTCCCAGGACCGGTTCCCAGACCTTCCGGGCCTGATCCAGGTTTTTGACCGCAATGCAGATGTGATCGATTTTGTTGATTTTCAATTCATTTCTCCCGGCTAAACATTTCACCCGATGTGCGGATTCAGGGTCCACTTGATGTACCAGCCGTTCTCATCCCGGTCCAGGCACACAATGCCTGAATTCTGAAACCGGATCACATGCAGGTCCGGGTTCCCGGCCGTCAGAAAGGAGACCATCCGCTCCATATACGGCAGATGCCCCACAATCATCATGTTGTATTCCGGATCGATCCGGTTCCCCAGATCCGCGACATCGTCGATCGGACCGATGCCGTCCAGCTTCTCCAGGGGTGCATCCTTCTTTAAAATATCCCTGAAGATCCGTGCCGTCTGCTCGGCCCGGGCCTTGCCGCTGTGCACGATTTTGGACACCGGCACCTGGTACATCTTTGCCACATCGGCAATTTTCATGGTTTCCTGCCGGCCCGTGTCAGACAACCCTTTGGCCGGGTCCTTCTCCTTTGGCAGACTTTTTCCGTGCTGCACCAGATACACCGCCATGAAATCCTCCTTTTCCAAATTTTGATTCGATTACAAATCTTAGCGGGTTATCAGCTGTTTGACAAGAGATGGCGCCATTGTCGAAAAACGGACTCTTTTGTGCCCGGAATCTGATGGAATATACCTTTACATGCCCGGAAAATGTTGATAATCAGTTTTTCATTCAGGCACTGCCGGATCAAAGATAAACCGAGACCGGCATGAGCCGCTTTGTTTTCGGAGCCTGGACCATACTGTGAACACGGCATTCAATAATACAATCAACCAGAACATGAGATGACAAATGGATCCGATGGAAATTGATCGTTTGTTGAACAAAAAAGAGTTCCCCCGGTCCAGCCGGTACGAAAAAGACTGGATGCTGGACAACCAGATGGGACCCAACGCCGTATGGCTGGCGGAATGGCTGTGTGAGGACCTGGCCCTGGAACCGGGCATGCGGGTCCTGGATCTGGGGTGCGGCCGGGCCATGACCAGTATTTTTCTGGCAAAGGAGTTTGACGTCCAGGTATGGGCTACGGACCTGTGGATCACCCCGGACCACAACTGGCAGCGGGCCGTCAGGGCCGGGGTGGCCGACAAGGTATTTCCGTTGCGGTCCGAAGCCCATGCACTGCCCTTTCCGGCAGGGTTTTTCGATGCTGTGGTGTCCATTGATGCGTACCAGTATTTTGGAACCGATGTGCTGTACCTGGGATACCTGAGCCGGTTTCTTGCACCCGGCGGGATGCTGGGAGTGGTGATGCCGGCGCTGATGCAGGAGATGGGAAATGTCATACCCGAACATCTGACCCGGCCCCAGGCCAACGGCAAGGTTTTCTGGGAGGATGGGTGCCGCAGTTTCAAAACAGCTGACTGGTGGCATAAATTGTGGGCCGGGGACAGCAGCGTCACCGATGTCCGGATGGAGATTCTGCGCGACGGCTGGCGGCTTTGGCGGGATTTTGAAACCGCCCTTGAGATGGCCGGCAAAAGCATTTTCCCGTCTGATGCACAGGCCCTGGATCTGGATCAGGGGCGGTATATCGGATTTGTCCGGGGGACGGCCCGGCGGACCCGGACCGAATCCATGAATCTGTATGACCCTGCCATCGGTGCCCGGGTGGGAGTGGACCAGTAGTCGGACCTGGCTGATTACCGTAAATCCATGGACAGACTGCTGGCGCTGGATGCTGATATCCTGTGTGAAGGGCATTTCGGCATTTTTCAGCCAAAAGAGCGGGTGCGGCAGTTTATCGAGGAACATCGGAAAAAAAAACCAGCCGGGATAATTCCTGAGTATCCAAATGGGTATATCAGACATGGCGAACCGGCGCACTGACTTCTGGTTGACAGATTATGCATTTTTTGTTATTTTTATGCATATGGAGGTGTGCCATGAGAACCACTTTGGATTTACCTGAAGATCTGGTGAATGAAGCGATGCGGGCAACAAATATCAAAACAAAAACAAAAGTCATAACCGTTGCCTTAGAAGACCTTGTGAGGAAATCAAAAATTTCCGCCTTGAAAAAATTCAAAGGCAAGGTTGCGTTGGACATGGATCTTGATATCCTGAGAAATCGTAAATGAGGGTACTGATCGATTCTTCAGTCTGGATAGATTATTTCAGATCCGGAAATCAGACAGATGAACTGGACCATCTGATTGACAGCAATCTCGTTTTTGTCAATGATCTGATCCTGACCGAATTGATCCCTTTTCTCAGACTTCAGAACCAGACAGCCCTGATTGACATCATCAATGAAGTGGGCAGGCTGCCAATGTCCATAGACTGGCAACAAATTCAGTCATTTCAGTTTATCTGCCTGAAAAACGGCATTAACGGGATCGGTATTCCAGATCTGATCATTGTTCAAAATGCCATTCAAAACAACAGCGTGATCTTTTCATTGGATAAGCATTTTAAACTGATGCAGGACAGCTTGAATTTCAAACTGTATTGAATCACCATTATATCACCGGGACCGGTCCCGGGGATATCAGGGATATTTTAACCGGCAGGGCCGCTATCCAGCCCGGTCGGCCAGCACTTTCAGCTGATCGGTGAGCAGCCCTTTGAACCGGTCAAGGGTGATGGGATATGCCTGCATGGGAATGCCCATCCAGTCGCAGTATTCGAGAAACTCCTCGGGGTGTTCGGCCATATACTGGTCCAGGTAGCCGATCCCGTCCAGCACAATGGCTCCGCCGGTATGGCGCGGGAAATTTTCATTGGCGATCCCTTTGTCCCATCCCTTGAACACCTGGGTCCGGTATTTGACCCACCCGGGTGTCATGAACCAGACCGGCTCACCGCCGGCCATCTCCTGTCTGATCTGTTCCATCTCCTGTTCGCTGGCCAGCATGTTCATGCAGTGGGTCGCTTCCACCCGGGTGACTTCCAGCCCCTGTTCGGAAATGATGGTCTGCATCAGGCGGGTGGGATCGTCCGCATTGACATAGCAGTATTTGCCGCCGTAAACGACAATGACCTTGTCGGCCTTGTCTTTTGCCTTTTTGATGAATCGGATCAGCTGCCGTTCCAGTTCATGGATGTCCTGGTGAAGCCCGGGGGTGGTGTAAAACAGGTGGGGGGTGTCCAGAAATCCCTGGTCCCTGAGGTGGTTGAGTTCCAGACTCATGGTGCCGCAGGCCACAATAGCGGTATTTTCAAAAGACAATTTTTCCATTTCATCTCTCCTTTCCTGTGAAATCAGGCCGTGTTACCCGGGCAGGTGGCGTTATGGTAACGCCACCTGCAGGCCAATCGTTGCCGGGAACGGATTTGGTACCGGACAGATCGAAATCGCCCGGAATTGCGGTTACCGCACCGATTTTTTCAGCACCGCTTTCAATTCAGCAATATCAGCGTCGTCTGGGTGTTTCCTGATTGACTGGCATATAAAATCAGTGATGTCATCTGTTTCCTCCTGTTGG
>JAABTU010000037.1 GCA_011389715.1 Desulfotignum sp. | reverse complement strand
GCAGAAAATGAAAAAACAGAATGTGACCAACGAGAGCTTACGGAATATTGCCATTATCGCCCATGTAGACCATGGCAAAACCACCCTGGTGGATGCCATGTTCCGCCAGAGCGGCATGTTCAGGGAAGGGCAGCAGGTGGATGAACGCCTCATGGACAGTATGGATTTGGAAAGAGAGCGGGGCATTACCATTGCCGCCAAAAACTGTTCCGTGGTGTGGCAGGACGTGAAGATCAATATCATTGACACCCCGGGCCATGCGGATTTCGGCGGGGAGGTGGAACGGGCTTTGTCCATGGCCGACAGCGCCATTCTTCTGGTGGATGCCTCTGAAGGCCCGCTCCCCCAGACCCGGTTTGTGCTGAAAAAAACCTTTGATGCCAACCTGCCTGTCATGGTGATCATCAACAAGATCGACCGCAAGGATGCCCGGCCTGATGAAGTGCTGGACATGGTGTATGACCTGTTCATCGACCTGGAGGCCACGGAAGAGCAGCTGGACTTTACCTATTTTTATGCCATTGGCAGGGATGGTATTGTCAAAAAGGAGCTGGATGCGGATGTGCAACATCTGCATGTGCTGTTTGATACCATACTCAAGGAGATGCCGCCGCCTTCCTATGACCCGCAAGCCCCTTTTCAGATGCTGGTGTCTGATCTTGGGTATTCCGACTATCTGGGACGACTTGCCATTGGAAAGGTGTTTAATGGTTCTGCCGCTTCCAATGAATCTCTGGTCTGCCTGGGGGAAAACAACCGCCAGATACCGCTGAAGGTGACCAAGCTCCAGTCCTACAAAGGCATGGCCCTGGTTCCTGTGGACCAAGCCAATCCCGGAGATATCGTGGTGCTTGCCGGCATTGAGGATGTCAAAATCGGCGATACCATCTGTACCCGCCAGGCACCCGTTGCCCTGCCCAGGATCACTGTTGATGAGCCAACAGTGTTCATGCAGTTTGCCATTACCAACTCTCCTTTTGCCGGCAGGGAGGGCAAATATGTGCAGTCCCGAAAGATTCGGGAACGGCTGTTCAAGGAAACCCTGATGAACGTGGCCATTGAGGTGGAAGAAAGCACCACGGATGAAAGTTTTGTGGTAAAGGGCAGAGGAGAACTCCAGCTGGCCATTCTCATTGAAACCATGAGACGGGAGGGGTTTGAGCTCTGTGTGAGCCGTCCCCGGGTCATCTACAAGATGGATCAGGGCCGGCAGCTGGAGCCCATTGAACACCTGTTTGTGGATTGTGAAGAAGATTTCATGGGTGTGGTAACCGAAAAGCTTTCCATCAGAAAAGGCAAGATGACCAACCTGGTAAACAATGGAAAAGGCCGGGTCCGCATTGAATTTTCCATTCCATCCCGGTCACTTATCGGGTACAGGGATGAATTTCTTACCGACACCCGTGGAACCGGGATCATGAATTCCTATCTGGCAGGGTATGAACCCTTCCGGGGGGAGTTTCCCATCCGGTATAACGGATCTCTTGTTTCAGACCGTCAGGGCAGTGCCGTGCCCTATGCCCTGTTCAACCTGGAACCTAGGGGGCAGCTGTTTATTGTCCCTGGTACCCCGGTGTATGAAGGCATGATCATCGGTGAACACAACCGGGCCGCAGATATTGATGTGAATCCCTGCAAGGAAAAAAAACTCACCAACATGCGGGCATCAGGAAAGGATGAAAATGTGGTGTGCACGCCTGTCCGGGAGATGACACTGGAAAAGGCCATCCATTTCATTGCTGATGATGAGATGGTGGAGGTCACCCCGGTTTCCATACGGCTGCGCAAAACTGTTTTACAGGCCCAGAAACGCCATCTGCTTGCTGGAAAACTTAAAAAAAAGGATAAAAAATAGGCCACCTACCCCCTGTTGTGCCTTGGGCCCGGACCGGTTTTTTTGCATCTTACGGTCCGCTCACCAGGTACATCAGGGGGCGGGTGTCAATATATTTGGCGGTGACTGTGCATGTGGTTCTCAGGCCGGCGACAGCTGGTCTGATCGGAAAACAGCCCGGATCATGTATGGATTATCTTGAAATCACTGCCTTCGGGATGGTCTGCCTGGAAACGGGCAAGCCGGTCTGCCAGTTCTCCAAATCTTTCTTCTCCGGTCAAAGACACACAGGCCCGCAATCCTTCGTGGCGGTCACTGCCCGTGGTGGTCAAAGAAATGGCGCTGATGCCGTAATAGAGCAGTTCCTCCACCAGCTCCACCCCGGTGAATCCGGGATAGGCAATGGTAAAATAAAATCCGTCAGCAATGGGCTGGTCATCATCCATGTCATAGACAATGGTAAACCCGTTTTGGGTGAACATCTGCTTCATGGCAAAGGCACGGTCTCCATACTCCTTCACATGGTCCACAAAATTGAATTCCCCGGAATTTACCGCTTTGAGCAACCCGAAAAGCCCATACTGGTTGGAATGGGAAACCCCGGAACTCAAGGCATACATGGCACCGAAAATATAGGCATACCCGAACCGGTCGCTGCCGAAAAAGGGTTTGAGGTTGCTGCCGGTGGAATGGAACAGTTTTTCGGGAATGGCGGTCATGCCGATGCGCTGGCCTGCCAGGGAAAAGGATTTGGAACTGGAGATAAGCAGAATATAGTTGTCGGTGTACCGGGCCACTGACGGAATGAACGGGGGCTGACCCGGCACCGAATAGTTCTGCCTGAAATCCATGCCGAAATAGGCCAAATCTTCCATGACAATGCAGTCATATTTTGTGGCCAGATGACCTATGGTTTCCAGCTCTTTTTCGGTAAAGCAGATCCAGGCCGGGTTGTTGGGATTGGAATACATGATGGCTGCCACATCATTTTTTCCCAGAAAACTTTCCAGTTTCGGTCCCAGCTTGTCTCCTCTGTATTCATATACGTCAAAATGGGCATAGGGCAGCCCCAGGACCCTTGCCTGGTGCTTGTTCACCGGAAAACCCGGATCGATGAACACAATTTTTTCCCTGCCTTTGACCCGCCGGCTGCAGCACATCATGGCCATGTAGCATCCCTGCATGGACCCCACCGTGGGAAAGCAGGATTCTGCAGGAATGTCCACATCCACAAAATTTTTCACAAAAGCGGATATTTCGGTTTTCAGCTGGGGAATGCCGTCAAAGGGGGGATATTTGGACCCCACCCCCTGTTTTAAAGCAGCAATTTCCGCATCCACGGCAATTTTCGGCGGGGCCAGCCCCGGCACGCCCATCTCCATGCGGATGTACTGTTCGCCGGCGGCATTTTCAATATTGTTGACGATCCGGTTCAATTCCCTGATGGAAGCCAGGCCCACGGAGGCAAGGCCCATTTTATCAATTTCCTGTTTTACAATGTCACGGTTGATCGGGGTTTCCATAGCGCTCTCCTGAAAAAAATCTGATTAAAAAAATAATCAATAATTTGATCTGGAGGAGTGTATGGGCTCGGCTGTTTTTTTTCAAGCGTTAATTTTCTTCACTGGTATCCTGGGATGTGCACCTTGACAGAAAATTGATGGCTGATATAACAGATATGCAAATGGTCGTACAGGAACATACAATTTTTCTTGCTTTTGTTTTTCTTATCAGGAGGTAGCAACATGGCCAGGATGACACCCAGTGAGGCATTGGTGGAAACCCTTGTGGCAGAGGGAATTGAAAATGTATTCGGCATTGTGGGGTCTGCCTTCATGGATGCCCTGGATCTTTTTCCGGCAGCCGGTATCCGTTTTGTGCCGGTGGCCCATGAGCAGGCTGCCTGCCACGCGGCGGACGGGTATGCCAGGGTTACAGGCAGGCCCCAGGCCTGCATCGCCCAGAACGGGCCCGGTGCCGCCAATTTTGTTTCCGCTTTGACAGCTGCTTACTGGGCCCATTCCCCTGTGGTGGCCATTACCCCTGAAACCGGTTCTCTGGGGCTTGGCAGCGGCGGATTCCAGGAGCTGGACCAGATGGCCATGTTTGAAAAATCCGTGGCATACCAGGTCAGGGTTCCCAGCGGGGTCCGCATGGCTGAACTGGCCCGCCGCTGTTTTTACATGGCCAAAAACATGAACGGTCCTGCCCAGCTCAATATTCCCAGGGACCATTTTTACGGGATCTGTGACGATGAGATCTATCAGACCCCGCTGATTTCACGGGGACCGGGCAGTATGGCTGACATTGAAAAAGCCGCCGATCTTATCAGAAACGCCCGGTATCCGGTGATCATCTCCGGCGGCGGGGTGTGCCAGGCCGATGCCGGAAAAGAGGTTGCGGCCCTGGCTGAATACCTCACGGCCCCTGTGTGCAACACCTATCTTCACAACGACACGTTTCCTGCAAGCCATGACCTGGCCTGCGGCCCCATCGGGTATTGCGGTTCCAAGGCAGCCATGCGCATCCTGAAAAAAGCGGACCTGATCATTGCCCTGGGCACCCGCCTGGGGCCATTCGGCACCCTGCCCCAGTATGATATGGACTACTGGCCTGCACATGCCCGGTTGATCCAGTGTGATACCAACATTGCGGCCCTGGGGCTCTCAAAAAAAGCCGATGTTTACAGTGCAGGCGATGTCAAAGAATTTACAGCCTTTTTGCTGAAGGCAGTGAAATCCGTGCTGCCGGGTCTTGAAAAGGATCCGGCCAGGCTGGCGGATGTGAAAACCCAGAATAACACCTGGTCTGCGGAGCTCAAAAAATGGAGCACGTCAAATCAAAGTGCCCCCATGCACCCCAGGCGGTTTCATGCGGAATGGACCCGGGCCCTTCCCAAAAATGCCATTGTGACAACCGATATCGGCAACAACTCCTCAATGATCAACAGCTATCTCAAGTTTGACGGGATCAGGCAGCATATTTCCGCCTTGTCTTGGGGAAACTGCGGATTTGCCTATGGCGCAGCCCTGGGATGCAAACTGGCAAAACCCGAGGTGCCGGTGATCGCCTTTCAGGGGGACGGTGCATTCGGCATCAGCGGGATTCAGGAGGTGATGACAGCGGTGCGGGAAAACATTCCGGTGATTGCCATTGTGGCCACCAACTATGAATGGGGGGCGGAAAAGAAAAACCAGATCGATTTTTACGACAACCGGTTTGTGGGTGCCAATCTGCCGGATAACCCGGACTATGCAAAAATTGCCGAGGACATGGGTGCCAAAGGCATCTGCATCGACCACCCTGACCAGGTGGGGGATGCGGTTGCCCAGGCCATTGCATGGGAAAAACCCACGGTGATCAATGCCATTGTCCAGGGGGGAAAAGAGGTGCTGGCAGAGCCTTTCAGACGGGATGCCCTGGCCCTGCCGGTGCGGTATCTGGATAAATATGCCCATTTAAATGCCAAAAAAGCGTGACCTGCCGGCTCGAAGACCAGCCCGGGGCCTGTTTTTGTCATAAGGATCCGGGTGCAACACGGCCTTTGGGCGGCAAAAGGAGAAAAATGATGCAGCAGCCCGAAACAGGGGGCACCGATGAAATTCAAACTATGGTGGATGGGGACAAAAATAACCTGTGGCACCATTTAAAACCCCACGCCTGTTTTGATACCCGGGAACAGATGATCATTGTGGCGGCCGACGGCCTTCTGGTGGAGGATATCCGGGGCAGAAAATACCTGGATGCCACTGCAGGCGGGGTATGGAGCGTACTGGCGGGATACGGCAGAGATGCCATTGCCGATGCGGTCTGTGCCCAGATGAAAAAAATGCCCTATTTTGCCGGGGTGTACGGCACTGTGCCGGCCATCCGGTTTGCCGGAAAACTGCTGGAAAAAATGCCGAAAATGGGCAAAGTCTTTTTTTCCAACTCCGGTTCAGAGGCCAATGAAAAAGCCTTTAAGATGGTGCGCCAGGCTGCGCATATCATTCCGGAACGAAAGGGCAAATACAAGATCCTGTATAGAAACAGAGATTACCACGGCACCACCATGGGGGCCATGAGCGCTTCCGGCCAGGACCTGCGCAAAAAAGATTTCGGGCCTTTCATGGAGGGTTTTGTGGAATTTCCCCATTGTGCCTGTTACCGCTGCCCGTATGATGCCCGATACCCGGCGTGCGGCATTGCCTGTGCCAAAAAAGTGGAGGATATTATCCTGGATCAGGGGCCTGATACAGTGGGGGCAATGATTGTGGAACCTATCACCGCCGGCGGGGGCATCCTTGTGCCGGTGCCTGAATATTTTCCCATACTCCAGCAGATCTGCCGCAAATATGATATCTGGCTGATCATGGATGAGGTGGTGTGCGGATTCGGCAGGACCGGCAAATTCTGGGGCCATGACCATTTTGATGTGGACCCGGATATTGTGACCCTTGCCAAAGGGCTTACCAGCTCGTACGGGGCCTTGTCCGCCACCGTGGTCAAGCAGCATATCTATGATCTGTTTTTAAATGACCCTTCAGATCCGGACACACGGTTTAACTATTTCCGTGATATTTCCACATACGGGGGGTGCACCGGAGCGCTGACAGCAGCCATGGAAAACCTTCGCATCATTGAAACCGAAGGTCTGGTGGAAAACAGCCGGGTCATGGGGGCCTATCTGCGTGAGCAGCTGTCTGCACTCGAACGGTATGATTGTGTGGGGGATGTCCGGGGAAAGGGACTGTTCTGCGGTGTTGAACTGGTGCAGGACAAGGCAGCCAGAACACCTGTGACAGAAGAGCAGATGGCGGATCTTCTGGGAAATATTCTGGGCCGGGGCGTGATCGCAGGCCGGACTAATGCCAGTCTGGAAGGGTTGAACAACACCATGTATTTTGCCCCGGCCCTGGTTATCACCAAAGCCCAGATAGATACCATTGTCCAGGCGGTTGTCCAGGCCATAGAAGCCACATTTTAAATCACCCCTCCCCGGGCAGTGTGTCAGATGTTAGAGGCCATGCCCCCGGGAATAGGCAGACGGTCTTGGGGATGACCATCCGGAAAGGGTTTCAGGCTCCGGCGTAAAGATCTGGATCTCCAGAGGATAACAGGCGGCTGCATCACTGGAATGTTCGGTGCTGCAGTCCCCGCCCGGACAGGTGGACAAGGCCCCCAGCAGATCGATTTCCGCAAAAAATTCCAGAAAATCCCCCGGCCGTACCGGGCTGGCCTTCATGAAATACTGGTGGGTATCTCTGGTAAATCCTGTGCACATGAACACATTGAGCACATCATGGACATGGCGTTCTGCCTCAAGAAGGGGCAACCCTGTTTCGGCTGCCAGGGCCCTGGTGAGGTTGGAGTGGCAGCAGTGATGGTAGTCTGTGCCGCCCAAAAGCCGGCCGGTATACGGATCACACCGGGTGCCGATGACATCGTGCACCCCGCCGCCGTATGCATCAAACCCGTACCAGTCCAGGGTATCATATGTGATGGTGGCCAGGGGGCGCAGATAGGGAAATCCGCTCCACAACCGGTCCCCTACCCCCAGGTGGGTGCCGTGCAAGGCCCTGGTCTTGCCGCTGTAAAATTTTTCTGAAAGATCTTGCCGGGCCCAGAGATTCAGATCTCCCACCTGGGGGCCTTCCACACTGACAATCTTGAAAAAATGACCAGCCGGCACTGTGAAGGTGCGGGCATCCCTGGGAGGAACGATGATTGTTTCGGTCATCTCAAGGGTATCTCTGGTAGCGGCAACCATGGCCATGTCCGGCTGGGGCAGGGTATCAACAGGGTAGCAGATAACCGGCTTTACAGCCCTTCGGGCGGCCGCATCTTTTGGGGGGGTGTTTTTACCGGCTGGTTTCATGGCTGTTTTCCTGTCATTTTGTCATGGAACCGCCGGACATGGTCTGTGATGATGGCAGATGCGGTGGCACCGTCTTTTGCCTTCATTGCGGAAATGATTTTCTCAAAATCGTTGAGATTTTCCAGGGTCCGTTCATGGTTCATGGGCAGATAATCCCGGTAATAGCGGTGGATATTTTCATGAATGCTTTTCTGTACAAACTGGAACACCGGGTTCCGGGTCATGAAACCGATATAGGTATGCATGGCTTCATCGGTCTTTAAAAAAGTTTCCCAGTCCTGGTTCTCAAAACAGTGTCTGGCCTTTGCCAACAACTGCTCCATCTCCTGGAAGTCATCAGCGGTGGCCCGTTCTGTTGCCAGCTCC
>JAABTU010000036.1 GCA_011389715.1 Desulfotignum sp. | reverse complement strand
CAGCCAAATACAATGCCGCGGACATGGCCGCCCACTCCAAAAATCTCGAGCTGCCAGGGTATGACCCCCGGGGGAACTATGGGATGGCTTTGGGATATGCCACATCTGAACGGGGGGCATGTCATTTGAGATCCTATACGCTGTTTGAAGATGAACCGTTTAAAACCAGAGAGATGAGCAATGCCGTCTTGAACAACCAGAATTTGAACGCGGTTAAATTTTCCATGGGGTTGTGTGACTTCTGGGGTACCGTAGATACCAATATCATGGCAGATTTTCTCACCAAAGGACTGGGAAAAAAGATCTCGGCAAAAGACCTGGATATGGCGGGTGAACGCATCTGGAACCTGATACGTCTGTTCAACGTCAAGGCGGGTTTCACTGCGTCACAGGATACAGTATCGGAAAAAATACTGAATCAGACGCTGCAGAACGGACCCTGGGAAGGCAAAAAATTCGATGCCGATGCACTGGTTGAAATGAAAACATTGCTGTACCGTATGCGCGGCTGGGATGAACAGGGCCAGCCCACCCCGGAAAAACTGTCGGAACTCAATCTTCTGGATGTCAATTAAACAAGGAGAGAATCAATGGAAAAAATACTTTTGGCCATCCCCAACCGGTGTACGGGATGCAACCGGTGCACATATGCCTGTTCAGCGGTCAAGGAAGGGATGTTTATCCCGTCCAGGGCCAGACTGAAAATCAATAATTTCCCCCATGAGGGCTACTCTGTACCCAGTGTCTGCTTTCAATGCCCAAATGCCGACTGCATGACCGCATGCCCGGAAGGGGCTATTATTAAAAATGACCGGGGTGTCATTGCCATAAATATCAAAAAATGCACTCGCTGCGGCGAATGCGTATCTGCCTGTCCCTATGGCATGATCGAGCAATATGAATCCGGCATACCTTTCAAATGCGACCTTTGCGGCGGGACTCCCGCCTGTGTCGGGGAATGTAACTTCGGTGCCCTGGTGTTCAAGGAAGTAGATAAAATATCGCGCAAACTCCGCAGCCAGCAGATGAAACAGCGGCACACGGAAGGACGGCCTGACCAGAAACGCAGACACCTGGCGGAAAATCTGCTCAATGAAGCGGTCAGGGTGCCGCGAACAACCAATTATATGGGTTAGAATAAAGAACCTGCGAGGCTGATTTCAGCCTCGCAGGTAACTACTTTTTTTTATATATTTCAGCTGCCTCCCTGTCAGGAGATAACCACTGGTCATCTTTCAAGCGGTTATCCCGCCGTCAACGGACCAGGCAGCACCAGTCACAAAATCAGATGCACCGGAAGCCAGAAAGCAAACAACCGATGCCACCTCTTCCGGACGTCCCAGTCTTCCCACCGGATAAGATTCTGTCATAGCAGTCAAATACTTTTCAGGTTCTTCTCTTGTTTCAAGATCTTTTTCCAGCATCGGGGTTGCAATGTCTCCGGGGCAGACACAATTGACACGAATTCCATAAGACGCCAGGTCCAGGGCCAGTGCTTTTGTGAAAAGAGTCAGGCCGCCTTTTGATGCACAATAGGCTGTGGATAATTTATTTCCGTGCAGGCCGGCATCGGAAGAAATATTGATAATGGCCCCGGCCCTGTTTTTTTTAAGAAAAGGCACCGCGTATTTACATATAAAAAAAGCCCCTTTCAAGTTGGTATCAACGATCCAGTCAAACTCTTTTTCTGTGACATTTTCGATGGGATTTGCCTTGAACACCCCTGCGTTGTTGATCACGATATCGATTGTGCCATATCGTTGAACTGCTGAGTTGATAATTTTCTCACACTGATCCGGTACAGACACGTCGGCTTTGACAAAATGAACTTTTTGGCCGGTCCCTTTTTCCAGTTCTCTGACAGCGAGTTCCCCTTTGATCTCATCGCGGCCGCTCATAAGCACCCTGGCACCTCCGGCGATCAGCATCCGGGCGATTTCAAAACCGATACCGGAACTGCCGCCGGTGATAATCGCCACTTTGCCTGAAAAATCAAACCGATGTTTAACCAGGCATGATTCCAAGATCATTTTTTTCTCCCGGGTGTCGGATATGAAAATTTTTTGACAGAATCAGTTCGTAAAACTTCTATCCCCCCTTGATTCTCACCGTCTTTTGAAAGAAGGGATCGATATTGTGAGGGTCTTCGATCCCTGAAAAGACCCCATGACGCCCTTTCAAGACGGTGCTGTTCAAAGTCAAATGCCGCAGTAATGACAGATTCAGCGGATCGGTCAGCCTGGACGACTACCTGGCCTCTATGGTCCGTAATAAACGATGACCCGTAAAATGTAATCTGTGACTGGTCAAGTGGTTCGGTACCGATCCTGTTTGAGGCGATCACAGGAACCATGTTACAGGCAGCATGGCCCTGCATGCATGTCTGCCAGTGATGTATCGAATCATGAGTGGCATCCAGCGGTTCAGACCCGATGGCTGTCGGATAAAAAAGCAGGTCCGCCCCTTTCAGTGTCATGATCCTGGCCGCTTCGGGAAACCACTGATCCCAGCAGATCCCGACACCAATGCCCGCATATTTTGTTGACCAGACTTTGAAGCCAGTATCTCCCGGGCTAAAATAAAATTTCTCCTCGTACCCGGGACCATCTGGAATGTGGCATTTGCGGTATATGCCCAAAATAGTTCCGTCTGTATCGATCACTGCCACCGTATTGTAAAAGGCGTTGTTTTTGCGTTCAAAAAAACTGATGGGCAATACCGCTCCCAGTTTTTTGGCAATTTTTGCGAAATGTTTTACAGCCGGATTTTTCTCCAGCGTCGTTGCCAGACTGAAATGCGCCTGTTTTTCTTCCTGGCAGAAGTACCGGGTTTCGAAAAGCTCCTGCAGCAGGATGATCTGTGCCCCTTTTTTTGCGGCAGTTACCACCATATTTTCAGCGTGGTCGATATTTTCTTGACGATCATCGCTGCACGGCATTTGCGTTGCCGCGACAGTCACCTGATTCATTTTTATCCTCTTGCTTATCTGATGCAACCGTCAGCCAGACAAAGGCTGCTGCTGGGTCATACAATGGATATTGCCGCCGCCCAGAAGAATTTCCCTTGTCTGAACACCGATGATCCGGCGTTCTGGGAAAATTTTCTGCATGGCTTCGATGGCCGGCATATCAAACGGGTCATCAAACAAAGGCATGACAATCCCGTTATTGGCCATATAAAAATTGACATAGGATCCTGCCAGGCGGTCTCCTTGTTTTCTGACCTTTGCACCCGCCACCACATCGAATCCTTTGCTTTCCTGTTCTGATATAAACAGCGGCCCGGGCTGGTGGATCTTGTGAACGGTCAATTTTCTGCCCCGGGCATCGGTGGTTTGAAATAAAATATCATACGCGTGCCTTGAAATGTCATACTGGGGGTCGGCTTGATCCTCGGTCCATGTCAGAACGACCTCTCCGGGCCGTGCAAACGCACACAGATTGTCCACATGGCCATCGGTCTCATCCATGTATACGCCTTTGTTAACCCAGATTATTTTTTCCACACCTAAGTAGGTTTTTAGGTATGACTCAATCTCTTTTCTGGACAGATCCGGATTGCGGTTCGGATTGAGCAGACACGCTTCAGTGGTAATCAGGGTGCCCTGACCGTCAACATGGATAGACCCGCCTTCAAGGACCAGCGGTGCGCTATACTTTGATATTCGTTCATGGGCCAGAATATTGCCGGCAACCGCCGCATCCCTGTCAAAGGGACTGAATATGCCGCCCCAGGCATTGAACTGCCAGCTGATCCCTCTGACATCGCCGGCCTGGTTGATGACAAAACTGGGACCGGTATCCCTGACCCAGGCATCATCGGATGCCATTTCAATCAGGTTGACTTGATCCGGCAACTTGTCTTTTGCCACATCAAACTGTGCGCTTGAGACGCAGACATTTACCGGTTCAAACCGGAGAATCGCCCTGACAATTTCAACAAACGCTTTTTGTGCAGGCACTGCCTTGAGGCGGTAAGTATCTCCGCGCTGCGGCCAGATCATCCAGCAGGCTTTGTGGGGTTCAAATTCACCCGGCATCCAGTAGCCGTCCTTTATGGGTTGTGTCAAGTCGCGCATCATCAATTTTCCAAAATATCAATTAGACAGCACAGAATATTTTTTCCCAGCGGCGTGTTATCCTCCCAGCACCACTCTCGGCAGCCAGAGTACGATTTCCGGGAATATCATAATCAGCACAAGGGCCAATCCCTGTATCATGACAAATGGGGTAACGGATCTGTAGATATCTCCCATACTGATATCCGGCGGCACCACCCCTTTGATCAGCATCAGGCAGTATCCGAACGGGGGGGTCAGGTACGCCATCTGCATATTGATGATATAAAGGACCCCGAACCATGTGGGGTTGAAACCCAGATCGATGATCACAGGGATATAGATCGGCATGGTAATGAACAGAATCGCCGTATCATCCATAAACATCCCCAACACAAAAAAGGTCAACTGTATCATGATGAGAACCCCCCACGGCCCAAGGGGAAGCGCGTGCGTTACCGTATGGATGATCTCTTTGGCACCCAGCGCATCATAAATCTGGCCAAAAGTGATCGCTCCCATGAAAATCCACATCATGATCGCCGTGAGCCTTGAACTTTCTATCAGGGCATTTTTCAAGACTTCCAGGTTAAGCTTTCTTTTAAGAGCTACCGCTATGATGGCGCCCATGGCACCGATTGCAGATGATTCCACCGGTGTGGTCAACCCCAGCATAATCGTTCCAATCACCGAAAAGATGATGGCGCCCGGCATGATCAGATGTTTGAGACTGCGTATCTTTTCCCTTTGTGAGGGTCTTTCCTCCTTGGGGATGCTCGGGGCGATATGCGGCTGGATCTTGCACCGTATCGTGATATAAACGATATACATGACAGCCAGCATCAGCCCGGGGATGGCCCCGCCCAAGAAGAGCTTGCCGATGGACTCTTTTGCGATAACGGCATAAAGGATGGCAATGACGCTGGGCGGCACAAGAAATCCCAGTGCCGCGCCGGCCTGAATGCACCCGGTTGCCAGTTCTTTTGTATATCCCCGCTTGCGCATTAACGGCAGTGCAATTCTTCCCATGGTCAGGGTGCCGGCCGCTTCAGAACTCACGAGTGCGGCGATCACGGTGCAGACACCCACGGTTGCCGATGCCAGCCCGCCCGGTATCGGTGCCAGCCAATACTGGAAGGTGGTAAAGAGGTCTTCTGCCATCCCGGAATAAAACAGCATCATCCCCATGAATACAAACATGGAAATGGCGACCAGAACCGTATAATTCACGGTACTCACGGCTGCCAGATACGCCATGAAAAGGGACTGTGGACCCCATAACAACATGGAAAACACCATGGCAATCGCCCCCAGGCCAAAAGCGATTGGAAAACCCGTGAGCAACAGCAGCAGCATGCTGCCGAACAACAACAATGTAATCAATTCAATTCCCATTCCAGTCCCTCCCGGTAATCGCAACATACAGGTCTCGAATATACTTGGATATCCCTGCAATCAGCAACAGGGAAATACCTAACGGTATTGCCAGTTTGAAAGGCCACAACACAGGCCCCCACACTGACCTGGAGTGCTCTGACATGGTGTAGCTGGACCACCAGTCATTCCATGCGTAAAACACCATGATGCCGAAATACAAAAAAAACAAGGTGAATGTGATAAGATCTAAAATGGCTTTTTTTCTGGTACTCAGGCGCATGAAAACCAGATCCATTCGCACCTGTTCATCCCTTGTCAAAAGATAAGCGCCGGTCAGCATCCACAAGGGACCGAACAGCCGTGCGACCAGCTCTCTTGCCCACAGGGTCGGGGCCTGGAAGAAATATCTTAACGCCACATCAAGAATTGTGATAACCACAAAAAAGAGAATCAACCACTTGACAGACTCTGCCACGACACTGCACAACCCATCCACAAACCGAACCGCCGCTCTGATTTTTTCCATGCTGCTCCTGTCTTAATGAAGTTTCACAAAAATCTGTTGGATGAACTCATCCAAAAACAACGTCATTGTCATAAAGCCGCATATTTAATGTCTCAATCGAAAAATTTGGCGCAGCCTCAATCGGGAAAGACGGGTGGGTGATTGATATTCACCCACAAAACCGTCTTCCCTGACACAGAACTCGATCTTTATTTTATTCAAGTCGTCCAAAATCTTTCAACGCTTTCAGACAAATATCAGCTGCTTTTTTACAATAAGGCCCTTTGGATGCGAAATCATTTTTTAACCAATCGAGGGTCTCCAGGGAAATCGCATCGATTTCCTCTTCCGGCAAATGCGTGATGGTGACACCGTGTTTTTCCACCATTTCATTCAACGCCTGCGGCTCTTTTTGTGCATAAAAGGATCTCATATACAATGTGTTGGCCTTGACCGCATTCACAAGGATGGCCTGTTGATCTGCAGGCAGTTTGTCCCATGCTCTTTGATTGATAAAATAAAACGGGAAATAGGCGACCTGATGTCTTGGGAGCAGGAAATATTTTGCCACTTCATGCAGGGACATGTCATACATGGCTTTTGCACCACCGTATTCAACACCCTGAATCACTTTTCTGGACAAAGCGGTATATAGTTCTTCGGGTCCCAGATAGGTGGAGGAAGCACCTGCCAACTTGTTCAAAATGGTGGCATACGGATCCAGAATATTGATAGACATGCCTTTCATGTCTTTCAGACTGTTCACCTCCTTGGTAAACATGAGGGCACCACAATCATCTGCCTGAAATCCGAGCACCTTGAATTTATATCTTTTTTCAAAAGCTTCCTTGTATACATCGCCAAGTCCATACATGTAAATGACGGCCATTTCCTCATCCATGGTTCGCCATAGATAAGGGACTGATTCCAGTTCTCCGACAGGGACCGCACCTTGATGATAATCCGGATGCGTATGGCCCATCTCAAGTGTCCCGGCCCCCACTGCATTGGGCAGCATATCCCAGCTCACCAACTCGCCATCTGCAAACACGGAGATCTCAATTTCTCCGCCGGACATTTCATTGACAATCTTGGCAAAATGTTCAAAAAAATGATTTTCAGCAGCCCCCCATGAATGCTGCAGTCTCCATTTCGTTCCAGCTGCACTGGCCTGAAAAGAAAACGCCAGGACCATTACAACAACCAATCCCACCTTGAACAGTAATTTCTTGGATTTCATTTCTTTACTCACCCTCCTGATTTTAAGGTTGATAGAAAAAAACGGCTCACTCAGTCCTACGGGCAGCAATTTACGTGCCATCACCCAGTTATCTGCTGTGGCCTTTTCAGCACCCGGTTCGGGCCATCCATGGAACCTCTAAAAATGCAATTTTGCATATCATTTTCAAGCAACCCGCTCAAAATGTGCTGAATTTTATTTTAAAGTCAACAGATAATGCCTCACCACCCCATAAAATGCAATATCGCATATATATGCAAAAATGACAATTTTCCAGGCGTGAGAGGTCACCTGTCACCTCAACTGGCTGAGGCTGGCATCCGCCAAAACTCTTTGCCAACCTGACTCCGTCAAAACTCATGCATGGATGGCATATGTTTTGCAGAATTGTTGATATAATTAAAGATCTACATCATATCAATCCTTTGCTGGAAAAAACACAACCCAACATTATATTTATTGGAGAAATAACATGACTTCCACCAAAACCCAGTATTTCAACGAACTTCGGCAGGCGCACGTGGCCCAGGGACCGGCCAATCTCACCACCGCCGTCATCCAGAAGGCGGAAGGTGCCGTGATGACCGATGTGGACGGCAAAGAATTCATCGACTTTGCCGGCGGCATCGGCGTGAACAATGTGGGCCATGCCCATCCCAAGGTGGTCAAAGCGATCAAGGACCAGGCGGACCGGTTCATCCACACCTGTTTTCACGTGGGCATGTATGATTCCTACATCGAGCTGGCCAAAAAACTCAATGACCTGGTGCCGGGCGATTTTCCCAAAAAAACCATGTTTGCCAACTCCGGGGCGGAAGCCGTGGAAAACGCCGTAAAGGTCGCCCGGTACGCCACCAAACGGCCGGCCGTCATTGCGTTTGAAAACGGA
>JAABTU010000035.1 GCA_011389715.1 Desulfotignum sp. | reverse complement strand
TCACCCGGCCGGCAGCTTTCTGGATATCTGTATCCACCCCGGGCACCTGTGCAACAGCACCGGCAGACTCCACCTTTTTATAGGTCAAAGACTCTGCAAATCCGGCGGAAATGGCATCAAAAAAATAGTGTGCTGTCAGCTCAACCCCCTCAAACAGGCGCTTGCCCCCTGAGGCTCCCGCAGACAAAAGCACACCCTGGCGGGATCCTGCATCTGGATCAGCCAGCTTCAGCTTGTACTTGCGGCCCCAGAACATCTGGCAACGGTCAATCAGGATCTTTGCCTGGGCAGACACATTGTAGAAAAACACAGGGGATGCCAGCACCACCACATCGGCCCGACGGATAAGGCCGTAAATATGCGGCTCCATCTCATCTTTGATGGGACAGAACCCTTTTTTTTCACACACGATCAATTCTTTGCATGGCTGGATGTCCAGACTGTCCATATGGATTACCCGGGTCTGGGCACCCTTTTTTTCACACACCTGTAAAAATTTTGTCAACAGATAGTCTGAATTGCCTTTTTTGCGCGGACTTCCCTGCAGTCCCAGGACAAGCATGGCAGCCTCCTTTTCTGGTCGATGGTTTCCTATAAAAAGATGCTATTTCCGGCCGGATGTCAAGGAAATCTTCCGCTTGAAAAAACAAAGAAACAGATTTATGCTTGATAAAATTTCCAGCACCTGTTGCTGGATATCTGATTTCAAAGGTTTAGCCAAGGAGTCTCCATGGATTTTGTCATTATCGGCGGAGATGCCGCCGGCATGAGTGCTGCCAGCCGAGCCAGACGGCAGTACCCCGACCTTAGGATCACAGTGCTGGAGCAAAGCCATGACGTGTCATACAGCGCATGCAGTATGCCCTATAACATAGCCGATCCCCAGACCCCCATGGATACGCTTGTGGTTCGAACAGCAGCAGAATTCATCGACAAACACAAGATCGATCTGCGCATCGGCCACAAAGTCACCGCCATCCTTCGGGACAAAAGACAGGTATCCGGCAGAACTGCGGACAATGAACCGTTTTGCACAGGATACGACAAACTGCTCATCGCCACCGGTGCCGCACCTACCCTGCCTGACCTGCCGGGCAAAGAGCTGCTTATGCCCTTAAAACAGCTGGAGCACGGCAGGCAGATCAAACAGGTCATAAAGGAGCGCCAGGCAAAAAATGCCGCCATCATGGGCATGGGATATATTGCCCTGGAGATGTGCGAAGCCCTCACAGCACTCGGCATCCATGTATGCATGGTAAAACCGTCATCCCGGTTTCTGCCCTGGCTGCCGGAGAATATGGCACAGATTGTACAGGAGGAGGTGTCCAAAAACGGGGTTGATCTCCACCTGGGCACCACTGTGACATCCATTGAAAAAAGACAGAACAGGGTGCGCCTGCACTGTGACAATACCACCTTGGATGCTGATCTGGCCCTGGGTGCCACAGGGGTACGTCCCTGCAGTGAACTGGCCCGGGAGGCGGGCCTGGCACTCAGTGTTTCTGAATCCATCAGCGTGGATACATACCTGCGCACCTCGGATCCGGATATTTTTGCAGCCGGCGACTGCGGGGATGCCTTTCATGTGGTCACGGGCAAAAAAACGTGGATACCCCTTGCCCTGCGGGCAAACCGGGCCGGCTGGGCAGTTGCCGACAACCTGTTCTCAGAAAGAACATCCCTTCAGGGTGTGGCAGGCACCGCAGTATTCAAGGTGTTTGATATGGCCGTGGCAAGATCCGGCCAGACCCTGTCCGAAGCCAAAAAAGCGGGATTTGATCCGGTGGAAAACCTTATCACCAGCTGGTCCCGGGTGAAATGGCAACCAGGTGCGGCAAAAATTTATGTGAACATGGTGGGGGACAAAAAAACCGGAAAGCTTCTGGGTGCCCAGATGGTGGGGACTGACGGTGTAGCCCACAGAATCAATGCCGTGGCCGTGGCCCTGCATGCAGACATGTCTGTTGCAGATTTTATCCAGACAGACCTGGCCTATGCACCACCTTTCAGTCCCACCTGGGACCCGTTGCTCACGGCAGCCATTCAACTGGAAAAAAAACTATAGCCTGAAACCGGCAGCAGCATTTACATCCGCGCTGTTCAGGTGCCCCTGTAACTTCATTTTGTCTGTCAGCGCAGCTGCCGGGCTGCGGCAATGCCCTTTTTTTCATCCACCCGGGTGAGCAAAAGCCCGCCGATGATAAAAAACAGGACCACCACGGAAACCCCTGCCCGCTGGGATGCAAACACCTGGGTGAGAAATCCCAGCAGCAGTGGCCCCATGAATGCCGTGAGTTTACCGGAAAAGGCAAAAAAACCGTAAAACTGGTTTTCCTTTTCTTCAGGAACAAACCGGCCCAGAAGGGATCGGCTGGCACTCTGGTTGGGACCGGCAAAAAACCCCACCAGAATGCCCCCCGCCCAGAACCATGTCTTATCCGGTGCCAGCACCGCCATCAGGGCTGCCAGAGCCAGGATACCGTTGCTGATCTGAATGGTGGTTTTTCCCCCCAGCCGGTCATCAAATATGCCCATGATCAGGGCCCCGATGCCGGCGGAAACATTCAGGACAATGCCGAAAATCATGATCTCCTGGAAGCTGAATCCGAATGTGCCGGCGGCATAGATACCGCCAAAGGCAAAAATGGTCACAAGCCCGTCATTGTAGATCATCCGGGCCACCAGCAGCCGGACGATCTGCCGGTATTTCTGGATCTCTTTCAAGGTATCCACAAGATCAGCCAAGCCGCTTTTCGCAATTCGGGGCTTGTCTGCCCGGACCAGGGGAACCGTTTCAGGCACCCACAAAAACAAAGGGATGGAAAACAGAGCAAACCAGGCTGCCACCAGCAGGCAGGTGGCCCGGATATTGACCCCATCTGTGGTGGACAGGCCGAACCAGGGTATTTCCGGGCTGACAAATCCCACAAGCGCCACCACCATGGCGGCCAACCCCCCGATATACCCCACACCCCAGCCCACCCCGGAAATTCTGCCGATATTGTTCTGGGTGGAAATATCGGGCAGGTATGCATTGTAAAACACATTGGAAAATTCAAAGGCGATATTGGATATCACAAAAAAGAAAAGCGCCCAGAATATCTGGCCGGGTGCCACCCAGAACAGGGCAGCTGTGCCGGCCACGGTCACCACGGTTGAAAAGAACAAAAACCGCTTGCGCAGCCCGCCCTGGTCTGCCAGTGCCCCCAGCACCGGGGACAAAAATGCCACACAAAGGGCGGTCATGGTGATCCCCCTGGACCACAGCGCCGTACCGGCAACCTTGTCCGGGGCAATGGCGGATACAAAATAGGTGCCGTAGATGAAAGTGACCACCAGAGTGGTATAGGCGGAATTGGCAAAATCAAACAAAACCCATCCGAATACCGTACGTTTATCTGCCGGTGCCGTGATCATACAGGTTTCTCCTTTTCACGCGGGATGGATCACCCCTGTGTCTGGTATAAATCGGTTAACAGATTGTCCTGTCTTTTCCAGAACCGGCAGACTGGTATGCCCGGCCGGATTTCAGGCAGATCCGGATGCCCTGTCAGAGGCCCGGTGGGATTTTGCTGTGCCAGTTCAGCAGACACCATGTCCAGCAGACACAGGGCGGATCTTTTGACCTGCCGGGTCAGATGCGGAATACCGGCCTTGCAATGCCTGCCGGTCACCGGATCCTGGTACTGGAATCCCTGGTAAAAAAAGGGCAGTGCCGCCCCCTGCCCTTGGTTCACCGGATACATCAGTGACAAAGCCGAATCCGGCACCCAGTGCCGGGTCTGGTTCATGCGGTGCAGTATGCGGTAAAGTAAGGCACACCGGAACAGGGCCTGGTAAAATGCATGGGAGCGGACAGCATATCCCAGGCAGGTTCTTTCATGGGATCCAGAAAGGGTGAACACCTCCCCTAAAAGCTTAAGCAGTCGGTACTTTGAAATTTCAACCTTCTCCAGAATACTGCCCAGACAGGTTCTGGCATCTGGGCCGGCCAGGTGCTGAAAATACAGGTCCAAAGCGGTTTCAAACTGCCGGTGGCGGGCCGTGGCCCCGGGATGCACAGGGGAGATGCCGGAAAAATAATAAACCAAGGGATGAAACGCGGTATCTGAAAGGATGTGACAGATGATGCCGGCGCCTAAGGACAGGGCAGCAGGATCTGGTTGTGAAAAAACCATGCTGTCAAAAAAAGACAGCACCGGTGCCAAAGCCCGGACATCGGGACGGTGAAACGGTTCAGCTGCTGCCTGGATACGATTTTTTTTGGGACCTATCAGGTAATAAAACGGAATATCCGGTGCCACCGCCCCCAGAAAGAAAAGGTTTTCATGGGTATGGACCGGTTTGTAAAACACAGACTCCTCAGGAAGGTTTTCTCTGACCAGGCCGGCCAGATACCAGTGGGAAATCTCCTTGGGCATGGCCTTGTCTCTTTTTTTTTCAGGTGTATGTCTTATGCGGCCTGCTGCTCCAGCACAAGCAGTTTTTCCTTAATATCCAGACCCCCGCCAAATCCGACGAGTTTGCCGTTTTTCCCGATCACCCGGTGGCAGGGAATGACAATGGGAATGGGATTTTTTGCATTGGCCATGCCCACGGCCCGTGATGCGTTGGGGTTGCCGATCAGCCCGGCCAGCTCCCCATAGGAGATGGTGGTGCCATAGGGGATTTTTGCCAACGCCTGCCAGACCCTGCGCTGAAAATCAGTTCCTTCCGGGGCAGTCTCCAGGGAAAACTGTGTCAGCTTCCCTTGAAAATAGGCAGCCAGCTGGGACAAGACATCTGAAAACGGCTGGGTGGAATACACCCAGCCCGGCTGGGGCTTGTGCTGAAACTTTCCCTTAGGAAAACTGATGAATTCCAGTTTTCTCGTCCCGCCGATGAGCAACCGGCCCACAGGGGAATCATAATAACAATACTGCATGTCCTCTCCTTTGTCGGTGGTCCTGTTTTTTTGGTTTCATATGAATGAACTTATCAAACCTATTGGTTTCTTTCTATATCCGTTAAGGGCATACCCGGGGTGAAAGTCCTTGGGCGGCCCTTGGCCGTTATTGTTTTTATCAGATATCGGACATGAAAGAAAAGGGTATTTTTTCACATTCCGGTTTGAAAAGCTGCAGTTTACAGGTATAATCAGATCCATGGAAATTGAATTGTTTGAAATACGGGACCATTTGTTTTCCCATCCCCCGTTTCGAAACCTGCCCGAAGAAGTTGTGGATGCGCTTGTCCCCCACATTGAGGAGGCATATTTTCAGGCCGGATCCATGATCCTTTCCCAGGGCCAGGAAAACCATTTTCTGTTTGTCATCCGCAGCGGTGCCGTTGAAATATTAAGAAGCTCCGGTGAACTGTATACCTGCATGGGAGAGGGCGAGTGTTTCGGGCAGTTTGCCCTGATGCGCAAAAAAAGGGTGCGGTATGCAGCCAGGGCCATTGAAGATACCCTGGTCTATAAGATACCGGATGCCCAGTTCCAGCAATTAATCGACACCTATGACCGGTTTGCCTATTTCATGGAGGATAAGTCTCCCATTGTGGGATTGCTCACGGGCAGGGACCTGCGCAAGCGGGCCATTGCCAAAGGCCTGCCCCTGTCCACTTGTGTGGAAAACATCATGTCCACGGATATCATATGCCTCCAGGCCAGCAATTATGCATTTGATGCCATGCTGACCATGATGCGCCACAACCTCCACCATCTACCCATCCTGGACCAGCATACGCCTGTGGGGGTTATTACGGTGGCAGACCTGATCCGGTATGAATCCCATGGATCTGTCTACCTGGTGGGGGATATTTTCCGACAGAAAACAGTGGAAAATCTGGCCGCCATCTCCCAGAAAATCCGGCAGATCTTTGTACAGCTGGTGAATGAAGACGTCAACTCTCACACCATCGGGGCTGCCATATCCCGCATGGGCATCAGTATTTCCCAGCGCCTGCTCCAGCTTGGGGAAAAAGAGCTGGGGCCGCCGCCCATCCCTTACTGCCTTCTGGCTTTAGGGTCCATGGCCAGAGATGAAATGACCATTGTCACGGACCAGGACAATGCCTTTGTCCTGGACGATGCCTTTGATCCGGATACCCATGATCCCTACTTTAAGGCCCTGGCCCGGGTCCATGCCCTGGCCTGCGGCGCCATGCCTTTAAATACCGAAGAACGGCTGGCCCATGTCAAGGAAACGCCTTTGCTGGCAGAGAGCGTAGGTGATGACCTGCTGGATGCCCTTGAACTGATTTCCATTGTGCGTATCCGTCACCAGGCCCGGCAGGTGGAAGCAGGCATCTCTCCGGACAACAATGTCATACCGGACACCATTTCCTCCTTTGAGCGCAACCATCTCAAAGATGCCTTTCAGATCATATCCCAGGCCCAGTCCTTTCTCAAATACCGCTACAATGTGTCGCCCGCCATGCAGACCGGCATCAATCCTTCCCGAAAATGACCAGAAAAAATACCATATCAGACAAACAGCCCCCGGACTGGGAGTCCCGGTTGTCTCTTCTGGCTGATCAGGCCCGGGATCCCCGGCTCAAAACCTATTACAAGGCAGCGCACATTCCCGAAAATACCCCGGTGAAGCAGGTGGCATTTCTGGCCCTGGATCTGGAAACAACCGGATTGGACCCCAAAACCGATGCCATCATCAGTGTCGGGTTCATTCCCCTTTTTCATGACCGCATTCTGTGCAGCGGTGCCCGGCACTGGGTGGTCCGGCCTGACCATGTAAGACCAGACATGCAGACCACCATCCACGGCATCACCCATACCCACATGGGAACGTCCCCCGATTTTTCCACCATCCTGGAACCTTTGCTCCAGACCATGGCCGGCCGGGTGGTACTGGTTCACTACAACCGCATTGAACGGGATTTTCTCGGCAAGGGGGTGCTGATTGCAACCGGTGATACACTGGTATTCCCTGTGGTGGATACAATGGAGCTGGAATCCCGAAAGCATCCGGTATTCAGACCGAATTTTATCCAGCGGTGGATGGGAGAAAAAAACAGCCCGTCCCTGCGCCTTGCCCATGCCAGACAAAGATACAACCTTCCCCCATACCGGCCCCACCATTCCCTCACCGATGCACTGGCAACCGCCGAGCTTTTTTTTAGCCCAGATGGCGGACCAGTTCACCCCGGACACCCCGGTGGCTGATCTGTGGATCTAAAGACAGGGGATAAATCATGCTTATATTGATCCTAACGGGATTAATGCTGGCTGCTGCCCTGACAGCCGGTATTTTTCCGGCTTGAAAACCGATGTATGTTAAACCGACAGGTTTTTTACATACCCTTTTTAAAAACAGATGATTAACCTGACCAAAGGAGTTTACCATGAAAAGATTTGTGACCGCATTACTGACTGTCTTTTTTCTTTTGCCCCTGTCAGTTGTCACGGCAGGGGATACGGTTTCCATTGTTTCCAAAGAAACCGTGAAAACCTGGATGGACACAGGTACTGTCACCATCCTGGATGTCCGCCAGGTAAGTGACTGGACCGCATCTGAATTTAAAATCGCATCTGCTGTCCGGGTGGATCCGAAAAATATCACTGCCTGGAAAAACAGATTTCCCAGAGACCGCAGGCTGGTTCTCTACTGCGCCTGACCCAGTGAATACACAAGTGCCGGTCTGGCACGAAAACTTATGGCAGACGGATACACGGATGTCCACGCCCTCAGGGGCGGCTGGCAGGAATGGTTCCGGGCCAAATTTCCGGTTGAAGAACGGTAAAAAAAAAGCCCTGACCGGTTGCTGTAACCGGACAGGGCTTTGTATAAATAATCTGGCGGTGTCCTACTCTCCCACACAGTCTCCCATGCAGTACCATCGGCGCTAAAGAGCTTAATTTCCGTGTTCGAGATGGGTACGGGTGTGACCTCTTTGCCATTACCACCGGATTAAGATGGATTGGACCTGGAACGGCTGATTGTTCAATGCATTTTGAAAATGCCGCATGTCCCTTATGGTCCAAAAATCTGCTGCAGCAAATATCTTGTCATATGTTCACAACAAAGCGTTTAAACCTGTAGGTGAAAAAAAGTGGCTAAGCCTCACGACCGATTAGTACCGGTTAGCTCAACATGTTGCCAT
>JAABTU010000034.1 GCA_011389715.1 Desulfotignum sp. | reverse complement strand
CCATCCATGGAACCATGTTCTGTTTTGTTTTCTAATTCACTCATGAAAACTCCATCAATGTTAAAATGTTGATGTTACCTATAACCATTGTATCCAGGCACCCACCCGGACATATATTTTTTGCACCCGGCACCGCTTTTGGCAGGATGCAATCCGTTCCAGGGAGCATAATCGCGTTAATCTATAGTAATATCTGGATTTGTTGTCAAGATAAAATGAGACAGGGATAAAGGAAGGCAAAGGGTGAAAAAAAGGTGGGGCCATACCGCTTTCACATCCTTCCCCGGGATTTGGAAAGGGATGTGAAAGCGTTTTTCAGTAACTGGTTTTACCCATAACTGTGAAGGCCGGAAAGCAGAAAATTGACCCCGAAATAGGTGAACAATACCGCCACAAATCCCACAATGGAAACCAGGGCAAGATTCTTCCCGTGCCATCCCCGCATCAGGCGCAGGTGCATGAAAATGGCATACACAAACCAGGTGATCAGGGACCACGTTTCCTTGGGGTCCCAGGACCAGTATTTCCCCCAGGCGGAATTGGCCCATACCGCACCGGTGATAATACCGATGGTCAAAAACAGAAAACCGAATACCACCATCTGGTAGGTGAGTTCATCAATGACATCCCAGGATGGCAGGCGGGCAAAAACACCATTTTCAGTTGTCTTTTTTGGTTTGACAAAATAGATGATGCTGAACCCGAAAGCCACTGCAAAACCGGCATATCCCAGAAAACAGGTAATCACATGGGCGATGAGCCAGTTGCTTTTCAAGGCAGGGATCAATGGACTTATTTTTGAACTGATACTGGGATCAAAAGAGGCATAGGCAATGGCAAGAAATATCAGGGGTGAAACAAACACACCGAAACCCTGCTCTTTGTATTTGCTTTCCACAAATATATACAAAAGGGCCATGGTCCAGGAAAAAAACACCAGAGATTCATACATGTTGGAAAACGGGGCATGTCCATACCCCATCTGATAGGATTCCACCCATCGCAGCCCGATTCCTGCGGTGTTCAGCAAAAACCCTGTGACAAGCACGAAAAACCCGGCTTTTGCCAGTACCTTTTTCTTAAACGCAAAGTATCCGATATAAAAAACAGTTGCCAGCCCGTAAATAAAGGTGGCTGAAGACAATGCAATGGAACTGTTCATATTCATTACCCTTTTTTAAATTGATTTTCCAGACGGGTGGCCATTCCTGCCAGTTTCAGGTTCAGATTCTGTGTGCTGCGGTTGGTTCTGCCTGCCAGATAAATGCTGGTCCTCCCGTCATTGAGGGGTTCCACAGCAATGAGATACGACTGGTGGGACATGAAAAAGGTCACCCAGCATCCCAGTATCATGAGCACAAAACCAGTATATACATACCAGACCCCTGGATCTTTTGTGACCTGGAGTCCGGTATAGTATTTTTTTTCAAACTCTTTGACAACAAAGGTGAACCTGCCTTTGCGCATTTTATCAAAGGTGGGAAACTGCAAGGGCAGCCCGATCTGAAACGCCTCTTTTTCCTTGCGGGACACTTTTCCAAAAAAAGCCTCACCAAGGTTGCGGCCCTTGAAATCAAAATGGGGCAAAAATCCCTGGAGCTGAAAACTGCCTGTTTCATCCGGCAATGCGATGGTATCACCCACCTGCATGGTCCGGGTGATCTCCTGTCCGGTGATGTTGTCTGTAATGGCCATTACAGCAGCACCGGATGAAGCTGTTCCATAAGAAGACTGAAAAATATTGATGCCTTTATACCGCAACGGATGGTTGACCCGGATATCTGTGGTCAGCGTTTCCTGTCCATCTTCAATGATGGTCAGGTTGGATCGGAATTCTTCAGGCGCGCCGGTATCATAAAATTTCACCTCAAATTCATTGCACCGTATCACAAAATCCAGCTGAACCGGTTCCCTTGTTTTGGCAGCAAATACCGTGCTGATCTGATCTCCTTCATCAATTCTCACGTTGGCTTTAAACCCGAAAACAGCCCCTATCAGTGCGCCCAGCAGCAAAAGCAGGACACTGGCATGCACAACAAAAACCCCGATGCGGGTCCACCGCCCTTTTTCCGCATACACCATCCGGGTATTTTCCTCATTTTTTTTGTGCACCGGCCCCACCTGCTTTGACAGCCAGTTTTCACAGGCTGCAGTCACAGAATCCGCAGTCTGGTCCACAAAAAAGGTGTATTTTTTTTTGGACCGCAGAAACCGGTTCGGATTGAACCGGATCTGTTTTGGGAAAATGGTCTTCCAAACAAGCGAAAGCCGTTCCACCGAACAGACGACAACATTGATGCACAAAAGCAGCAGTAAAAACAGAAACCACCAGGCATGGTACATATCATCAATGGAAAAGACCTGTATCAGATTATACAGCCCGTTTCCATAAAGTTCGATATACTGCTGCGGGGTTCCGTTCTGGAGCACCACTGTGCCGATGATTGAGGTGACAGCCAGCAGCACCAGGGTATAAACCGTCAATTTGACAGAACAGAAAAATTCCCATATCTGCCGGGGGATGGTGTCTTGATTTTTCACTTTTTTTCTTTCATTGTCAGGTTATGTTTCCATCACAGGGCCTGCAGCATTGTCTGCCAGTTCACGGTCCAGCAGGTGCTGCAGGTGCGATGTTTTTTCCAGGGACAGGTCCATGGCCTCCTTGATAACATCCAGACGGCCCACAATTATGGCTTTCTGCCTGGCCCTTGTTACCCCGGTATACAGCAGCTGTCGGGTGACCACCCGGGACAGCTGGTCCGGGATCACTATCAAAACCGTATTAAATTCTGAACCCTGGCTTTTATGGATGGTAACGCCAAAAGCTGGTTCATGGGAGGGCAGATCCAGGTAACGAAACTTTTTCACCATACCGTTCTCCATTGTGAAACCGGCCGTCAGGATACCTTTTTGGTCCAAAACAACCCCTGTATCTCCATTAAAAAGCCTCCTGGTATAATCATTTGCAGTAATCATGACCAAATGTTTCAAAAACCGCTCCCTTATACCAGAATCAAAAACCCAGCGCAAAATCTTTTCACAAAGATGATTAATTTGTAATGTTCCATATTCCCCTTTTTTATGGGCACATAAAATTCTGAAGTCATCCATGGCAGCAAGAGATGCTGTCAGGCCCTGCTGCTGCATGAACCCGGCATACCCTTCTCTTATATGGGTCTCCAGTGTCCGGGCATACCCTTTTTCCGGCTGTTCAAACAGCAGATCCGGGTACCGGTTTTTTGTGAGAATTTTTGTCACTTCAGCAACATCATTCTTCCGAATGGCATCGGCCAGATTCTCGATGCCTGTTTTGCCCCCGGATCTGAAATTATAGGCCAGAAACACCACAGATTTTTTCAAGGCCTCTGTCCGGCAGATATCACTGAACACAGCGCCGGCCTGTACCGGTAACAACTGGTTTTCATCCCCCAGGAGAATCACCCGGGCATCTGGAGGAATGGCTTCCAGGAGCCGGGTCATCAATGCCATGTCAATCATGGATGCCTCGTCAACAATCACCACATCTGCGGCAAGCAGGTTGTCTTTTCCATGAACGAACCCGGGCTGGTTCGTTTTCGGAACCAGCGCCGAATGGATGGTGGACCCGTCCTGAAGGCGGACTGCGGCCTTTCCCGTGGGAGCGACAGACAAAAACCGCGGCATGGACAGGCCAATTGCCGCGGCATGTTCCTGGATCACCTGTCTGATAATTTTTGAAATATGGGTTTTGCCGGTGCCGGGGCCCCCTGAAATTACCGTAAAATTGCTGGACAATGCCATGATGACGGCTTTTTTCTGGTATTGGACATGATCAGGATGCTGCCCCTTGAACATCTTATCCACAGCCGCCTGAACAAATTTTGAATCCAGGGGCAGCGGGTGGGACCGGATGCGTTCAGACAGGGCCTGCACCAGGCGATGCTGAAAATCATGGTATTTGGACAGGTAAAGACAACCGTCAGCATCAAGAACCAGCGGAAAAAAAAGGCTGTCTGAATCTTGTGGTTTTCCCACCATGGCGGATGATTCCAAAGCCTTTATCCAGACATCAAATCCCGGCAACTGCACCGTATCTTCAGGGTTTTGTGTCAGACGTATGGATGAGCCTGACACTTTTTTGATATCCAGGCAGATTTTTCCATCAGCCAGTTCCCTGGAAACCAGGGCGCAGGAAACCGGTACCAGGTTATGGTCATGGGGAAAAACAGCTGCCATGCTGACGGCAAAATAATAGTCCAGGTGGGTTATCACCCCATGTTCATGCAGTCTGTGCAGCAAGGGAAACGCTTTTGGGATCATTACATGATTTTCCTGAATATTGTGGTGATGCTGTCATGGCAGCAGATGTTTTTACAAGAAATGAAAATGGGCAGGTTCCTGCAGAGAAAAACGCCATTGTATGCATATAAAAAGGCGCCTTTTTTACAAGGCGCCTTTACAATTTTAACAGGATTATCTTGAATAGGTGGGGTATACAGCAGATCCTCTTGTGGATTTTCTTCTGTCACCAGACACATTACGTCTGTCCACTCCCTTTCTGCGGTTGTTTTCAAAGGAAAGTTCCACAAAAATGCCTTCCCTTACACTGCTCCTTCTGTCAGCCCTGGCTTTGCGCCGTTCCCTTCGAAATTTGCGGGTAACGGTTCTTCTCCGCTTGGAAAATCCCCGTATCCTGTAAGGCGCATCAATGGCTTCATCCTTAACCGGTAATATTTTATAGTCAAATACCATGATGTTTTCCATACTTTTTCAGATTAATAATAACCCTTTAACCTGTCATGTATCGTCTTGTTTGATATGTGACTTTAATTTTTTTGCATGCTGTCTTCAATATATTGGTGAACTCTTAAAAACGGCACATACAATGAATCGCTGGTTTTAATATGGTCCACAAGCCAGTTTCGCAGCTCCAGTATGGTGTCCATGGTCAGGTTGTCAACATCTTCTGCGATCTCCCGGCGCAGGCTGATGGCGCTCCTGATGAACCGACGGTGGGCCCTGGCATGGAACTCCCGGTCTGGATATTTTTTTTTTCTGAGAATTTTTTCCTCTGTTGAAAAGTACAGTTTTCCATAATCATTGATTTCAGAAATCATATTGGTTAGTGCTTTGGGATCTGACTTTTGTTGTTTCAGGTCAATGAGTTCATTAAAAAGTGCAAACATTTTTTTCTGGTGGTTGTCTATCTCCTCGACATCCACACTGAATTTTGGATCCCATTCGATCTGAAAATCGGTTTTTGTCATTTTTATCTCCTCAATACTTCTTTTTTTTTCCAAACAAGGCATTACCGATAATTACGATGGAAAGCGCCACCGCCAGAATCGTGGCAAACACAATGCCCTGTTTTCCGAATTTTGGATAAATCACTTTGGGTACCAGGTACATATACAATAATATATGACACATCCCTATGCAGACAAGGCGGCACCAGTTTTTTTTCATGGTATCATCTCAAGCAGCCTGGTATGGATATTATCGAATCCGCCGTTGGACATGATCAACACCAGATCTTCCGCTGCCAGTTTAGGTACCAGAAATGCCAGCACCTCCTGAACATCCTCAAAATGGCGGGCTTTCACCCCCAGGCTGCTGATATCTGCTACCAGCTTTTCCCGGGAAAGGCGCTCGTTTTCCGGGATAGTTTTTTTCACCGAAGGATTGCATATACAAACCAGATCCGCCTCTTTAAAGGCCCGGGGATAGCTTTCCTGGAAAAAAGTGCGCATGGAGGTGTTGGTACGCGGTTCAAAAACAGCAATAACCCGGCCCCTGGTATAAAAAGGTTTGACTGCCCGGATGGTTTCTCTGACCGCAGAGGGGTGGTGGGCAAAATCATCCATCACCGTGATCCGGTTTTTCACCCCCCGGATCTCCTGCCGGCGTTTGATGCCGGAAAAAGAGGCCATGGCCTCCTGCACCAGGCCTGTATCCACACCGATAATATCGGCCGCAGCTGCACAGGCCGTAAAATTCAAAAGATTGTGCGCTCCCTGCAGCCGGGTTTCAATTTCATAGGATGTTTTTGGACCCTGGATCCGGGCACAGGTAAGAAAATCCTGGGGTGCAGAATCAGCAAATGTCCAGTCAGCACCCTTGCCGTATGAGATAACTTTTTTGGCATCATTTTCATGGATATCCACCAGGACATCCATGAGATGGGGACTGTCTTTGCAGGCAATGACATGGCTTTTGCCTGCCACTTTTTTTACCAGGTCCGAAAAAACCTGTTTCACATGGTCCAGGTCCCTGAAAATATCTGCATGGTCAAATTCCACCCCGGTGATAATAGTAATAAATGGATCATAGTGCATGAACTTGGGGCCTTTGTCAAAAAAGGCTGTATCATACTCATCTCCTTCAATTACCATGTAATCACCTGATCCGATCCGGAAACTGGACTGGTAATCCTTGAGGATGCCCCCGATCATAAAACCTGGATCCAGCCCGGCTGATGCAAGGATATGTGCCATGATGGATGCCGTGGTGGTCTTTCCATGGGTGCCGGTCACCAGGATAATTTTTTTGCCGGCTGCAATAAACCGGTTCACAGCCTGGGGCATTGACATATAGGGAATGCCGCGCGCCATCACCGCCTGTGCTTCCGGATTATCCCGGGTGACAGCATTGCCGATAATAACAAGATCCGGATCATGGCCCAGGTTTCCGGCACCAAACCCCTCACAAAGCAATATTCCCTTTCCAGCCAGAAAATCACTCATGGGCGGATACACATGCTGGTCTGAACCGGTCACGGCATATCCCATTTCTTTTAAGACACAGGCAAGGGTGCCCATGCCTGTGCCGCAGGCAGCCGTCAGGTGGATCTTATGGATGCGGGACATGGATTAGATATCGGCCATCACCGCTTTTGCAGCGGCAATGGTTTGGGCAATATCCTCGTCTGTATGCGCCAGGGACACAAAACAGGCCTCAAACTGGGAAGGTGCCAGATAAACCCCATTTTCCAGCATCCCCCTGTAAAAGGCGGCAAACCTTTCCAGGTCACAGGTTTTGGCCTCTTCAAAATTGCGCACTTTGCGGTCATTGAAGAAAAACCCTGCCATGGATCCTGCATGCCCGGTCTGAAACGGGATGCCTGCATCATCTGCTGCAGCCTGTAACCCCGTCATAAGGGCCTGGGTCCGCAGGTGCAGGGTATCGTATACCCCCTCCTCCTGAAGGGCTGTCAATGTGGCAATGCCGGCAGCCATGGCCAGGGGGTTGCCTGACAGGGTTCCGGCCTGGTAAATGGACCCTGTCGGGGCAATCCGGGACATGATATCCCGCCTGCCGCCATAGGCCCCCACTGGCAGGCCCCCGCCAATGACCTTGCCAAAGCAGGTCAGATCCGGTGTGATGTTGAACAGTCCCTGGGCAGAATTCCTGGCCACCCGGAATCCTGTCATGACCTCGTCAAAAATCAGCAAAGCCCCGTATTTTTCGGTCTCCTGTCTCAGGGTTTCCAGAAATCCCTCTTCAGGCATCACCATGCCCATGTTTCCTGCCACCGGCTCCAGGATCACCCCGGCCACCTGATCCCCTTTTTGTTTCATCACCTGTCTGAATCCGTCAATATCATTATACGGCAATGACAAGGTGTTCTGGATAACCGACTCAGGAACACCGGGACTGCCGGGAATACCCAGGGTGGCCACCCCTGATCCGGCCGCCACAAGCAGGGTGTCGGCATGTCCGTGGTAACAGCCGTCAAATTTGATGATGATGTCGCGTCCGGTAACCCCCCTGGCCAGGCGCAAGGCACTCATGGTGGCTTCAGTGCCGGAATTGACCATCCGCACCATATCCACGGACGGGACCATCCGGGTTACCATGCCGGCCAGCCGGGTTTCCAGATGGGTGGGGGCCCCGAAACTGGTACCGGTTTCCAGCACATCCCGGAGGGCCTGGATGACAGCAGGCGGCCGGTGCCCCAGGATCAGCGGTCCCCATGACAATACATAATCGATGAATGCATTGCCGTCAGCATCATACAGCCGGCTTTTGTCCCCTCTTTCAATAAACAGCGGTTTTCCGCCCACTGAACCGCAGGCCCTGACCGGAGAATTAACACCTCCCGGAATCAGTTTTCTGGCCTCGTCAAACAAGGTTGCAGATTTAGAAAATATCATAACAGGTCCCCCTGACACCTA
>JAABTU010000044.1 GCA_011389715.1 Desulfotignum sp. | reverse complement strand
AGCATGAGGCCGGCCAGAATGATCCTGGCTTTTTCTCCGCCGGACAGGCGCTTGACCGGCATATCCAGCTGATCCGGCATGAACAGAAACCGTTTGGCCCAGGTCACCACATGCACACTTTTTCCCAGGTAGTTGACCGAATCCCCACCAGCTGGATTCAGGGCATCCCGCAGCAGGGTTTCAGGCTCCAGCTGTGTTCTGTCCTGGTCATATACGGCAATTTTCAAGCCCTCTGCCCATTTGACCGTACCAAGATCCGGTTCCACCTTTTTTTCCAGCAAAGACAAAAACGTGGATTTGCCGGAGCCGTTTTCACCCACCACCCCCAGGCAGACCCCAGGCCCCAGTTCAAAGGTAATGCCGGAAAAAAGGCAGGTATCTTCAAATCCTTTGGTGAGGTTGTGCACCTGTATCAGTTTTCGGGTCTGCCGGCCGGTGCCGGTGAAATCAATATCCACTGTGGCAATGTGGCGGTTTCTTTGTTTGAGTGCGCCCAGATCCTGGCGCAGTTTATCTGCCTGGTCAATGCGGAACCGGGCCTTGGATGTCCTTGCCTTGGCCCCTTGTCTGAGCCACTGGTCTTCCCTGCGCATTTTACTGGCCAAAGATGCCTGCTGTTTTTTCTGGGCTGCCAGAAACTTTTGGCGCTCTTTTTCAAACACCTGGTAGGACCCCTGCACTTTAAAATATCCCTGGGTGTAAAATTTGCCCATTTCCATGATGCCGGTGCACACATTTTCCAGAAAAGCCCGGTCGTGGCTCACCAGAATATAGGAAAACGGCGCAGATACAAGGACCTGCTCCAGCCACAGAATGCCGCTGATGTCCAGATGGTTGGTGGGCTCATCCAGCAGCAGAAGATCCGGGCCCATGCACAGGGACCGGGTGATGGACAAGCGCTTCTTCCACCCGCCGGACAATAGTTTTACCAAAATGTTTGTATCTGCAAGCTTGCCTTTTCCCAGGGCCTGGTTTATCCGCCGAAGGCGCTCTTTGTCATCCATGGGAAAGTGTGACAGGCTGGAAAAAAGCGTTTCTTCAACCGTCTGATCCGGATCCAGCCGGTCCTCCTGGTCAAGATAGACAATACGCTCCCCCTTTTGCACCGTTACCTCACCACTGTCAGGAAGCGCCATACCTGCAATGATCTTGAGCAAAGTGGATTTGCCGCTGCCGTTGCTGCCGATGAGCCCCAGATGTTCCCCTTTTTTAAAATCAAAACTCAGATCTGAAAAAAGGGTGTCATCGCCAAAGGATTTGGATATTTCACTGATGCTGAAAAGAACTGACATGAAATGATTTTCCGGATCTAATGGGGTTTCTGGATCCGTTTGAACACCCGGACCATTTTGATAACAAAGGTGAGGACCAGCGCTGTGCTGATGAGCAAAACAAAACTGGCGGCAAAAAATGCCATGATAAAACTGAAAGGGTCATCAAGACCATAGGATGCCCTGAGCATATTCACGCCGAAAAACAGGAAAAAAAGCGATATAAGCATCAGCACAACCTGAAAAATCCACCAAGTATATTTCATGAAATCCAGTTCCGTAATTTTATCAGTACACTTTTATGAGTACACATAGTGCGAAAAATTTGCTGCCCAGCGTACCGGTTCTGTCAAAAAAAATCAAATCAATATTGATTATTCACAAGGGGGTCATATATTATTTTTATGATCCTGAATACAATCAGAACAAATGACCGGCATACTGCCATTTTGGAGAATACAGATTCATGAGGGTGCTGCTGGTTGAAGATGATGAAAAAATCGCCCGCTTTGTGGAAAAAGGGCTGCGGGCATCGGGCTTTGCCATGGATACGGCAGCAACAGGACCCTTGGGATTTGAAAAAGCATTTGAAAAATCGTATGACACGGTGATCATTGATATTATGCTGCCGGAAATGGATGGATTTTCCCTGATTAGCAAAATCCGGACCCATGACAACAATACCCCGATTATTGTGCTGAGTGCCAGGGACCGGGTGGACGACCGTGTCCGGGGTCTTGAGGCAGGTGCGGATGATTATTTGACCAAACCCTTTGCTTTTTCTGAACTGCTGGCCCGGATCCAGGCGTTGATCAGGCGGGCAGGCAATGTGTCAGATCCGGTCCTGCTCTCTTATGAGGACCTGTCTCTGGATATTGTGAAACGTCAGGTCAAAAGGGGGGGCAGCACTATTGACCTGCAGCCCCTGGAATTTTCCCTGCTGGAATACCTGCTGCGCAACCGGGAACGGGTGGTGTCCAAAACCATGATCATGGAGCATGTGTGGAATTACAATTTTGATCCCATGACAAATGTGGTGGAAGCCCGAATCTGCCGGTTACGGGAAAAAATTGACAAAGATTTTTCTGTAAAACTGATCCATACGGTAAGGGGGGCAGGGTATGTGCTGAGGAACCAGGATGCCTGATCTGTTCAGGACCATCAGTTTCCGTCTCACCCTCTGGTATACCGGGATTTTTTCCATATCCGCCTGTGTGGCATTTGTACTGTTTTATTATCTGGCGGTGTCCACCCTTCAGGACCAGACTGACCAGGAACTGCTGGAAAAAGCCAGCCAGTTTTCCGCTGTCATCCAGCAGAACGGGCTGCGGGGGGCAAGCAACCTTGCGGTTATTGAAGCCCAGGCAGCAGGGGAGAAGCTGATCTTTTTCCGGCTGCTCTATCCCACTGGCGAGGTGTTTGCATCATCCCACATGTCCTATTGGAAAGATGTCACAGTGGACCAGCACCTGCTGGATCTGCTGGTAAAAAAAAAATCCCATGTGTTTGATACCCGCACAATAGCCCGGACACATAAGGCACGCATTCTGTATGCCTTTGTGGCCAACAACGCCATTTTACAAACCGGTGTCGTCATGGATGCCCAGTCCAGATTTCTCAATGCCTTTAAACTGGTATTTCTTGTTGCCATGGTATTTATTATCGGATTTTCGGCAGTTTCCGGCTGGTTTCTGGTACGCAAGGCGTTGCTGCGGGTGGATACCATCACCCGGACCGCCAAACAGATTACCGGTTCCAGTCTTCAAAAAAGGGTGCCGGAAACCGGGAGCAACGATGAGCTGGACCATCTGGCCAATACCTTCAACCAGATGCTGGACCGTATCCAGGCCCTGGTCAACAGTGTCCGGGAAATGGGGGACAATATCGCCCATGACCTGAAAAGCCCGGTTACACGGATCCGGGGAGGGGCGGAAATGGCCATGGTACAGGGAAAAACCATGGATGATTTTCATGCCATGGCCGCTGACACCATAGAAGAGTCAGACCGGCTGCTGGATATGATAAATACCATGCTGGTTATTTCCAGAACAGAGGCAGGAGAGGGGGAGTTTCAGTTTCAACAGGTGGATGTAACGCAAATGATTCAGCAGGCCTGTGATCTGTTCGTTCCGGTTGCAGAGGACAGACAGATCCGGTTTGCCTGCAAAATTGCACACAGGTTTTATGCACATGCAGATATCAAAATGCTCCAGCGCGCATTTTCCAACCTTTTGGACAATGCATTGAAATATACCGGCAACGGCGGACAGGTGGTGGTTCAGGCCCGGCAGAATGCCGGTGAAAATCTGGAGATTCAGGTGATTGATAACGGACCGGGAATTGCCCCGCAGTTCCAGGCACGCATTTTTGAACGGTTTTTCCGGGCGGAATCTTCCAGGAACAGCCCTGGAACAGGCTTAGGGCTTCCGCTGGCCAGAACCATTGCACAGGCCCACGGGGGAGATGTCCGGGTGGAAAGCACAACCGACAGGGGATCTGTTTTCACCCTTTCATTACCATATTGTAATTTCCAGGTCATGTAAACATCATGCTTGTGTATTATATTGTCAATTATAGAACAGTCCAAGATGAAGATCATGAGTTCTGAACCCATTGATTGAAACTTTTTGAATTTGATGAAAGGAGAAGTGACATGAAACAAAACACAAAAATACAAGCAGTTCTGCTGGTTATGTTTATCAGCCTTGTGATGGCCCCGGTGCCGTCCCTGGCAAAGAAATCCGCCCAGATGATTCCTGCCAGTTTTTCCGACCTTGCCCGGGAAGCCAAACCGGCAGTGGTCAATATACAGACCGTTAAAACCATCCAGGGGGGAGGAAGGGTGTTCCAGCATTTTTTCGGGCAGCCTTTCGGCAACCGGGAAGGGCTTGAAGAGTTCTTTGCGCCTTTTTTCAACCAGCAGCCCCGGGACCACAAGGAACAGAGCCTGGGATCAGGATTTATTATCAGCAAAGATGGATATATTGTCACCAACAACCATGTGATAAAGGATGCTGATGAAATAAAGGTGATCCTCCATAACAAACAAGAATATGATGCCACAATTGTGGGGACAGATCCCATGACCGATCTGGCCCTTATCAAGGTAAATGCTAAAGATCTGCAGCCACTGAAATTCGGCAGATCCAGTGGTGCAGAAATTGGATCCTGGGTGGTGGCCATAGGCAGCCCCTTTGGACTTGAACAGACGGTTACAGCAGGTATTATTTCAGCCAAGGGGCGGATTCTGGGATCCGGTCCCTATGACGATTTTATCCAGACCGATGCCTCCATTAACCCGGGCAACAGCGGCGGTCCTTTGCTCAACATGGACGGTGAAGTTATCGGTATCAATACCGCCATTGTGCGGTCAGGCCAGGGGATCGGATTTGCCATTCCTTCTGATCTGGCCACGAACATAATTGATCAGCTTATCGACACCCAGCAGGTGTCCAGGGGATGGATGGGGGTGGCAATCCAGAATTTTACCCCGGAACTGGCAGAGTACTACGGCATCAAAGATACCGGCGGTGTATATGTGGCCAAGGTTTATGAAGACAACCCAGCCTATGAGGCCGGCATCAAGCCGGGGGATGTCATAATTGCCATCAACGATAAAAATATCGATACCTCCCGGGATTTGACCATCACCATTGCCAATCTCAAAGTCAATGAAACGATTGATGTGACCCTTATAAGAGAAGGCAAAGAAAAAATTGTCAAGGTTACGCTCGGGGAACGCCCGGGCCAGGATCCAGAAACCTTGGCATCCAGTGATGCATTTGATGGGTTTGGATTCAAATTCAAGCCTATGGATGAGCAGATTGCAAGGCGCCTGGGATATCCTGCAGGTATCAAAGGCCTTGTTGTAACGGAAATAAAACCAGGCACCCCGGCAGAAAACTCCGGGGTCCGGCCCGGGGATCTGCTCATGGAGATAAACCGCCAGCGGGTAACCAGTATTGAAGAATACCTGTCTCTGCTGGACCGGATTGAAAAAGGGCAGATTGCCCAGCTGCTCTTCAGACGGGGCAACAGCCATGTGTTTGTTGTCCGGTTTGAAAAATAATACCTGATAACCCGGGGTGTTTTTCAAGGTGTACAAAACACCCCGGGTTTTTCTTGCCATCCAATGACTAACGTGTACAATATAACCATGCGATTTGCAAAATATATGATTTGCCTGGATGCTGCATTCAGTATCCGGCATAAAACCAGGAGGCAGTTGCCATGGATACGATCATCGAAAGCCGAACCCTTCAGATCAAACTGGCGGATGGCACCCGGATCAGAGGAGAGGTCAACTTGAACCGGGGAAACGGTTATGACAGGTTGAGCGACCTTGTGGGAGATTATCATGAAAACTTTTTAACAGTTTTCAACGCCGCCTTTCAGCAGGAAGATGAGACCACGCCCCCAAGTTATCACACCATTCTGATCAATAAAAGCCATATCCTGTTCGCCATACCAGAAGATGACATGGCTTAGCCGGGATTTGCCGGTATTGAAATATTACATATTGAAAATAGTTCAGGCTCAAATTGTACCATAAAGTTGTACCAAATGACGGAATAAAGGCCCACGGAGGTATAAATGTTTGGAATTACAGAAAAAAACAAGACTTGGTGGAGCTGAGGGGGATCGAACCCCTGACCTTACGGCTGCCAGCCGTACGCTCTCCCAGCTGAGCTACAGCCCCACATGTGGAAAAGATGCTGATTAATAATAGAAACACAGGTCTGTGTCAATACAAAAATCATATTTTTTTAAAAATCATATCTGTCCTGGTTCCGGAACAGCCAAAACCCTGGACTGGATATTTGCTATAATGGATTTTGTACCATAAGGACCTTGGAATAGAGCGCCTATAATAAGATGTTGACACATGGCTTCTCCAAAGGATATTATGGAGTGTTTTGTTAATTTTTAATTATTTCAATTATTGGGTGCATGAAGGAGAGACCGATGCTGCGTTATCTGCGGGAAAATACTGGCAACTGGATCATCAAAATTTTTCTTGGAATCATTGTGGTGGTGTTTGTGTTTCTAGGCGTGGGATCCATGAATTCCGGCCGGAACAATTCAGTGGCCTCTGTAAATGATGAGCCCATTACTGTCACCGAATTCCAGGATGCTTACCGGAACCTGGTGGAACAAATGCGGGAGCGTTTTCAAGACAATCTCACCGATGACCTGTTAAAGGCGCTGAATGTAAAGCAGCAGGCCCTTAATTCCCTGATCGAACAGAAACTGGTGGCTGCCCAGGCAGAAAAGCTCAACATCACGGTCTCAAATCAGGAACTTGAAAATTCTATTCTGGCCATTGAGGCTTTTCACAAAAACAAGGTTTTTGATATGGATCAGTACAAGCGGATACTGGGCCTTAATTCACTGAGCCCTGAGATGTTTGAACAGCTCCAGCGCAATGCCTTGAAACAGCAGAAAATTCGGGACATGGTCCTGGGCAGTGTTTTTGTATCCGACTTGGAGGCAGAAAGCTTTTATCTGCACCATAACACCCGGATGGCAGTAAATTATCTCAAGATCGATCCTGCTGAATTTACAGATATTGCCCCCACCGAAGAGCAGATCCAGGACCATTACCAAGAAAATATGGACCAGTATCAATCTGAACCCAAACGCAAAGCAATGTATTTGCAATTTTCTCCCCGGGATTATCGCGGTCAGGTAACAATCACCCAGGCACAGGTCCAGGACTATTATGAACAGCATACAGATGCCTTTAAAATACCTGAAAAAGTTGAGGCCCGCCATATTCTGATCAAGGTGGATGGCCCGGCAGATGAACAGGCTGTGGAAGAGGGCAGAAAAAAAGCCCGGGCTGTTTATCAGCGGGCTGTTTCCGGAGAGGATTTTGCTGAGCTGGCCAAAGAAACCTCCCAGGGGCCTTCCAAAGAAGATGGGGGTTACCTGGGAACATTTGAAAAGAAAAGCATGATTCAGCCATTTGCAGAACAGGCCTTTTCCATGAAACCCGGTGACATCTCAGAACCGGTCAAAACCCAGTTCGGCTGGCATGTTATCAAGGTGCTGAACAGGTTTGATGCCCACGTACAATCTGTGGAAGAGGCAGCCGAACAAATTGAAACCCTGCTGGCGGAACAGGAAATGCAGAACATGTCTTATTACAAGGCCGGAGAAGCCTTTGATGCTGTCATTGACGGAGATTCCCTGGAGCAGATAGCCCTGCTGACCCAAAAAAAGGTTATGAACACCGATTTTTTTGACCAAAATGGCAGCGGACTCGATCTGGAACAGGCTGCTGATTTTGCTAATGCCGCGTTTGCCCTTGAAAAACAGCAGATAAGTGATGTTAAGCAGATCGGCAATGCATATTTTCTTATCAAGGTAGTGGAAACATTGGATCCCGAGCAGCTGCCTCTGGACGCGGTGCAGGAACGTATCAGAGAAACCCTTGAAAAACAACTGCGCATGGCAGCTGCAGAAACCAAAGCGCAGGAATTGCTTGCTGGAGCGCAATCCGCTGAAAATTTAACGGCATTTGCACAGGAAAAAAACCTGACAATGTCTTCCACTGAAGGGTTCACCCGCAATGATTTCATCCCAAAGGTGGGCAAATCAGCTGATTTTACCAGTGCTGCTTTTGATCTGACCACGGCGCAACCATTATGCCCGAGGGTTTTGAAAACAGACCAGGGGTTTTATATCATTGGTTTCAAGGAAAAACAGGTGCCTGAACCCGAAGAGATACAAAAAAATCTTGCAGATGTCAAAGAACAGCTTCTGCAGGCCAAGCAGGGACAATCTTATCAGGCATGGATAAATGAGCTTAAAGAAAACAGTGAAATTGAAATTGATCCCCAATTCATGAACTAGGACAAGACTGGTGAAAAAACAACGCTTTTTCATATGCCTGGTGCTCGTATGGGTTGCTTTTGCTTCCTGTGCCCCAAAGTATCCTGTACCGTTTTCTTTTGTGGATGCACCGGCTGATCCGGCCCTGGTACACGGGGTATTGCCCAACGGGTTCCAATATGTGCTCATGGAAAACCATACCCCCAAAGACCGGGTGAGTATCCATCTGAATGTGTTTGCAGGATCGGTTCACGAAATAGATGAACAGCAGGGGATAGCACATTATCTGGAACATATGCTGTTTAATGGAACAGAACATTTCAAACCCGGGGAACTTGTGACCTATTTTCAGTCCATTGGTATGGATTTTGGTGCAGATGCCAACGCCAGCACCTCTTTTTTCCACACGGTGTATGATTTGAGCCTGCCTGGAGGGGATCAGGCCCATCTTGCGGATGCCCTGCTGGTTATTGCGGATTATGCCAAAGGTGCCCTGCTTTTGGAAGATGAAATTGAAAAAGAACGCGGCATCATTCTGGCTGAAAAACAGGAAAGAGATTCTGTTTCCTATCAAACCTTTAAAAAAAGTTTTGCCTTTGAACTTCCCGGATCACTTCTGACAAAACGGTTTCCCATAGGCATTGCGCCGGTAATTCAAGCGGCTGACAAAGATCTGCTCAAACAGTTTTATGATGACTGGTACCGGCCGGACAATATGGTTCTGGTCATGGTGGGTGACATGGATATCCAGATGGTACAAGGCCTTATACAAAACCGGTTTAAATCACTGCATCCACGATCTTCAGGCACACCTCCTGAACCGTCTGACATTCAATGGACACCCCATAAAGGGATAAAAACCTTTTATTATCATGAGCCGGAAGCGTCAAAAACGCAAATCACCATCGAGCGCATTGCATATACCGATGTTGCGTATCAAACCCTGGACAGCCTTAAACAGGATCTGGTCAAGCATCTTGCCGACACCATCCTTCAAAACAGACTGTCTCGCATGATCAGGCAGCAGACAGCAGATTTCTCATCGGCATCTGTATACTCAGGTACCTTTTTGCAGCACGTTTCCATGGCTGCCATTACAGCGGACTGCAAACCGGAAGAATGGGAAACCAGTCTTGTCCAGCTGGAAAAAATTCTGCGCCAGGCCCTTGAATCCGGATTTACACAAAAAGAACTGGACCAGGTCACAGCAGAGTATATTTCACAACTGGATGCTGGTGTCAAACAGGCAGATACCCGTAAAACCCCCCGGATTGCCAGAACACTTCTGCAATCCATTCAGGACAGAAAACTGTTTTTGTCTCCACAGCAAAAAAAAGATCTGCTGCTGCCCTTTATTGAAAAACTGTCCCTGGACCAGGTAAATCAGGAGTTCAAAGATTCCTGGAAATCAGACCACAGGCTCGTTCTGGTCACCGGTAATGCACAGCTTGCCTCTCCGACATCTGCTGCACCTGAACAGAAAATACACAACGTATTTATGGAAAGCCGTCAGCAGCAGGCCAACCTGTTTCTCCCGGTGGCATCCGGAACGTTCCCCTATCTTCCGGTTCCGGAAAAACCGGCCCGGATGACACGTCGCCAAAAAAATGTAAACGATCTGGGCATTACCCGGATTGATCTTGATAACAATATCCGCCTTAATCTGAAACAAACAGATTTCCAGGAAGGTCAGTTCCTGTTCAAGGTGGTTTTCGGCAAGGGCAGTGCATGTCAACCCCCTGATATTGCAGGTCTTTCAGACATCAGCCAGCAGACCATCCGCTTGAGCGGGCTGGCCGGTTTGGATCCGTATCAGCTGAAACAGGCCCTGGCAGGCAGGGATGTCAGCATCGACTTTTCAGTTGGGGAATCCTTTTTCTCCCTGGAAGGGGCGGCAGACCCTGAAGAGGCTGCGCTGGTGTTTCAGCTCATCTATGCCTATCTTGCTGATCCAGGGTTTCGTTCTGAAGGACTTGCGCTTGCCAAAACCCAATACCGCCAGATGTATGACGCTTTGAAACGGACTCCTGACGGTGTCATGCGTATCCATGGCAACCGGTTTCTGGCAAAGGGAAACCCGTTGTTTGGCATGGCCCATCCAGATATAGTGGATCAGATGACATTAATGGATATCCGATCCTGGCTCCAGCCCCATTTCTCCAATGATCCCCTTGAAATATCCATTGTCGGAGATTTTGAACCGGATATGGTGATTTCTCAAGCCCTTACTTATCTGGGAGGCTTTGCAGCCAGAAAAAATACCCTGCCGGGCTGTTCTCCTGAGCCGCTAGAATTTCCCAAAGGGCAACAGCTGAATCTGACCCTGGACACCAAAATCGAAAAAGGCATGCTGCGGATGGCCTTTCTCACGGATGATTTCTGGGATATCCAGCAAACCCGTGGGTTATCCATATTGTCTAAGGTGGTTTCCGAACGTCTGAGAAAAATTGTGCGTGAAAGACTCGGGGCAGCCTATTCTCCCTATGTTTTTAACCAGCCGTCCATGGCCCATGAGGGATACGGCATCATGCAGATGGTGGTGCCGGTGTCACGGGATAATGCAGATCTGGTTGAACAGACAATGCAGGATATCGTCAAAGATATTGTAGCAAACGGGGTGGCCCCAAAAGAGGTGGATCTGGCATTGAATCCTGTTCTCAGTCAGATTAAGGATCTCGTAAATACCAACCCCTACTGGCTGCATTCTGTTATGGCAGATTCCCGGAACCATCCGGAAAAACTGCAGTGGGCAAAAACTATTATAGGCGGTTATGGATCCATCACTTTTGAAAATCTGACAAAATTGGCAGAAAAATACCTTGATCTGAACACTGCCGCCATCATCAGGATTCAGCCGGAAAGCTGATCAAAAGAATGGGGGCAGGATTATGCCTGATATTGCTGGGGCGGGCTTTCCACCTGTTCGGTGACGTTGTTGCGCAGATAATAATCTAAATCAAACAATTGTTTGAAACTCAAATCCTTGAACTGTACATGCCGTTTTCGCACTTTCATGGAACTGAAAGAGGGTGTATCGGTTACTTCATAATCCTCCACTGTTTTAAAGGGAAGGTCCCCCACATAATACCCCATGCTGCTTAAAAAAACCGTTTCTTCCGGTAGCTGGTCATCCTGTTCGTCGGTATTGCTGGTATCAATATATTTAAAAGACAGGCCCCCCATGCTGATGTCGATAATCTGGCCAAGTTTGCGGGATTTGGGACTGATGGCGGCATAGGCACCTTCCAATGCTTTGTACCGCTTGTTTTTCCTTCTTTCAACCGTCCTTTTTCTGCCAACCATAAGAAGGTTCCTTGTCTATTTCTATCTATTTTTGGTTAATTGTTCAGCGTTTTCAAACTTATGAAAATTTATGCAAAAAATATACCTTTGTCAAGTCTGCAACGCCCTGAAAGGGCAATCGTTTGCGGCAAAGCCCATTTATCGGATGTTAGAAACTGTTGGAATCAGTTGACCACAATTTTTGTTATTTGCAGCAGATGCGAATAAAGGAAAATAAAGTAATAAAAAACGGTATATTTTTCCCCAATATTGGGAATATTTTTTCTTGTTTCCTGTTTTACGGATTTGTAACATCCGGATCCGCCAGAAAATCTTCCCAGGCCGCCCTGCATGTTTCATAACCAAACCCCCTGTAACGCAGATAATTCATCGCTTTTTTTTTTTGGTTTTCCAGGTCAAGGTGCTGCCATTGTCTGCGTTTGAAACCAAGGGCTTTTTTTGCCATATGCATGTCTTTATATTCTGTGAGCAGCGCATCACATATATGGGAAGATATGCCTTTTTGTTTTAATTCATATCCCAGGGCAAATCTTGATTTTGGGTTGTATCTTATGCGGTTTTCAACAAACAGCCTGGCAAAGGTTTCATCATTGATATAACCATAGTGTTTCAGCTGATCAATCACTTTGAAAATGGTTTTTTCATCATAGTGTTTTTTTTGCAGATGGTCCCTGACCTCCTTTTCACTGCGGGGTCTGTACCCAAGGTACCGGACAGCCACATGCAGGGCTTTTTCCTCATCAGGATCAAATGAATCAAACAGGCCCATGGGATGCTTTTTTCCAGTTGATGGTAAGAGATGCCAGCTTTGCGCCACTGGTCTCATGGAAAATGGCATGGCTGGTTTTCACAGAGGCATTTTCATCCCACACCTTGGTTCTGGCAATGATTTTGTCCGGATAAAAACATTCCTTATGATAGGAGATAACCAGGGTCAGGGGCGTGTGAGTGAACAACCAGATCATGGGCAGGGTTTCCATGGCCCAAGTCACATACACCGTGTTGTTCACATGCTGGTTCAGATCCAGATCATGCATCTGGGTGCAAATTTTTTTTTCATGGTCACACACAGACAGATCCGGGGTGTTTGCCCACATGTCCGGGGCAGGGGCTGATCGGGCCATCAAAGCTTCCGGCATATGGGGTGTAAGGCGCACCGGCTTTGAATTCTGCGCCCTGACCATGACCCAAACCCCCAGAGCTGAGATGACAGGGATATCGCTGGAGTTTACAATGGTGAAACGCCGCAGTTCATACAGATTCTTCCAGGGAAGCCGCCAGGTCTTCAGTACAAAGGGTTGTCCCAGCTGCAGGGTTTCATGCACCTGGATCTGATACCTGGAAACAACCCATTTTAATCCGATCTTTTCCAGATCATATCCGCTGATTCCCAACTGCATGGCATGCAGGGCTGCTGCATCCTGAAAAAGTGTGAGTATCCGGTCCAGCCGTATGTGACTGCTGGCGGCCACGGCTGAATAGGGCAGTGTCATCTCCTGGACAAATATCTGTTCTGTGTCCATATCAGGGTATGCTTTCCAGCAGCCTGGCAGGGCTTTTCATGATGTCCATGAACAGGTTCATAATGCCCTCTCCCACAGCAGACGGATGCAGCGGCGTGATTACGGGATCATTGATGGGACCGGTGGCCTTGGCAGGAAAGGATGCCAGGCTGCCGCTGAGAATGGTATTTATCATGGGGATATACTTGATAATGGTATCAATGGTTTTAAAAGGGGCCACAAGGCAGGTCAGGTTGAGCTTGTTTTCAAAGGGAAAAATCTGACCGGAAAAAACAAGGGCCATGTTTTCTGCATCAATGACAGCTTTTTCCAGGTGGATGACCCCTTTTTCTACCCGGGCTTGCACCAGAACACTGCGGTACCTGAACCCTTCCTGGGCAATATCCGGCAGTTTGAGAATATTGAGCACAGACAAAAGGCGTGACAGCAGTGTCATTTTATGAATCCGGCCGTTATGGGAGGCAAAGGAGATCCGGCCGTTTACATTATCCTTGTCAGCAGATGAAAACCCTTTTCCGGTCAGGTGGGCTGCAAATGAATAGTTGCCATCCATCAGGTTTAGATCCGGGAAAAGACAGGAGAGCACAGGCGCGATATCTTGTTTCTCCATGGCCTGGATGGTGGCATCAAATTGTGCTTCAGCCAGGGTTTGCCCCGGGTCACGGTGCATGCTGCCAGAAATACCAAGTCCGCATAACTCAGCAGAATCCAACTGGATCTCTTTTACATACCTGTCAAATCCGATAACAGCCTTGAGGTCAGCAAAGCTGTATTTGCCGTAGACCAGGTGGTCTGTTTGTAAATGAAGGCTTTTATGGGCCGGCATCAGCAGGGATGGTTTTGTGTTTATGGTATCCATTGAAGGTACCAGAGATTCCAGAAACAGCTGCGGGGTGTCAACATGCAGGATAAAATTGTTATCTGTAAAAATTTTCATTGGCACCCCACCGGTTACAGCAGTGATCTGTTTATGAAATATGGAATTGTCTTTCACCATGTCAGAAAGAATGCGTGTGTCCAGTTTTCCTTCAAACCGGAAAATGGGCGGATCTTTCTGCCAGTCAAAGATGACTCTGGCATCTGTATGCGCACCGTGTTTGAGCTTCACCATCTGCGGCTTGAGTTCCTGGAGGGTTTTCCCAGACAGTTGTATTGAAAGTCCGGCATTTGCGGCAAATATCAGTTGTCCATCCATGGCGGCACTGGTGCCGGATATATCCACACTGCCTTTTTCCAGGGACAAAGGAACCGTAATACTGGCTGCCAGATCAGGCCCCAGGGCACGGGATAACCAGTGCAGATCTGTGAAAACAGCCTTTATCTTTTTCACAGAAACTGTTTTTTCAGATATGGCAAACCGGCCGGATCCATGCTGAATTTCTCTGGTCTCCCGAAAAAATCCTGCCTGGATATCTGTGCCTGTCCCAAAAAGTTTCCAGGCCCACTGGTCCGGTGCAAAGGCAGGACCTGTAAAACCGATCTGGTCAAATTTCAACCGGCCCTGCAGATGATCAACCGCTCCCATATAGGTTTTTATGGTTGGAAGCAATTGCTCCCAGGAGAGTATATCTGCAATGTTGAGGTCAAAGGTTTTGGCAGACAAGGTCACCAGCGCATTCAGGGAAAAATCCACTTGTGCGGTGACACCTGTGAATGGATTGGTGCCGATACGGCCTGCAAAACCGGTTAAAAGCACCCGGTCTTCTGAATATTGAAACCAGCCCCTGGAAATGGTTAGAGGAAAAGGGATACGGTCATAATATCCTGTGCCTGAAAACGGATCAGCTGACACAAGGACCGTCACATCTTTCTGTCCGGGTTCCATACCTAAGTCCAGGCGGGTGTCGACCCGTCCCTGAATCTGGCTGACATGTGCCAGTTCTGTGGCAAGCAGGGTATCGGGCAGAAGCGAAATCAAAATGCCGGGCACCCCCGACAGATCCACATCCAGATCAAATGTTCCTTTAAATCCGATATCCTTGTGGTTCATCAGATCAATGGCAAGCTGTCCCTGGCGGATATGGCTGTTTTCCACCTGTCCTCTGGTGGCAGTGATTTCAAGCACCCCCTGGGTGACACGGGCTTTGCCTGCCACATCTGCTGCCATAAGCCCGGTTTCCGGAATTTTTATCACAGCATTTTCAGCGCTGCCTTCCAGAACCATTTTTTTTCCGTCAAATAATGCATTTACAGAGTCTCCGTGAAATGTAACAGATATGCTGGATGCTGTTCCCTGGCGCAGAATATCAAACAGCTTTGAAGCCATTTCATTTTCCTGGGCCATAGCTAGGGTGGCCTCTCTGACCTGTGCTATGTCAATGGTATTTCCCGTTAATGTCAGTGCGGTTTTCTGTCTGGAAGGATCATCTGAAAATTTTACAGATACCCGGGCATCTGGATAATCCATTTGCACAGGGTCAAGGTCAAAAAAAAGAAGGTCCCGGGAAAAACCAAATTCACACGCCATTTTGCTGCCGGTAATTGTTTTGTCCGGGAGCTGATCTGATGTGATCAAAAACTGTTCCATTGTCAGGTTACCGGTAAAACCTGACCGGGCATCCAGCCGGATCTGCAGATGTGCACCTGGAGATTCAAGCGTATCCAGGGGAAAATTTTCAAGTGAAAACAACAAAGGAATATCTTTTTTTTTGATGTGTAAATCCCGGATTCTGGTATGGAACGTCATGGTCTGGTCGGATTTGGAAATTTTAAGGGTTCCGTCAAGTGATTGGAAAAAATTGGTTTCTTTATTTTTTAAAACAAGGGTAATCTCTTTCTGGTTATCAGCAAACAGGGCAAACATCTGGTTTACCTGTTTCTGGGGAAATTGAACAGAAAACGTATCTTGAAAAGTCTGTTGGGTGTCTTCTGTATCAGGGGTAGGGGTAAACCAGATATCCAGATCTTCCAGCAAAATTTTTGAAACCATTACCCTGCCACGCAGAATTTGCCCCATATCCAGCTGTATCTGCATGGCATTAATTTGCAGGCCCATTGCCCGGGTCAAAGGCAGATCAGCTTCCTTAAGGCGCATACCCGGATGGGGAAAAACGGTGAATACCATCTGGTCAGGCGCAAGGATTGCACCGGTCTTTTTTTCAATAAATGCTGCAATCTGAAATTTGATATACCGGGAATTGAGGGCAGGCTCAAGTAAAAAAAGAGCTGCCAGGGCAAGGGCAATGGCGCATGCAGCAGCATATAAAGCTGTCCGCTTTTTTACCATGCATATCCCTGCTGTTTTGAAAGCGCGATGAAATCGGTCATGATCCTTTGGGCCTGTTTCAGGAGGATTTCCTTGAATCCGTTGATTCTGGCATCCTGTTTTGCAAGGGTGTCAATGGGTTCTTTGCCTGAAGCTGTAAGGTATTCATTTTCAATTTCAAGTTCTGCCTGTTCCTGTAGAACCCTTTTCTGACGCCGCTTGTCAATATTCAAAGACAGATCTGTTTCATTGCCCAGCCGGTTTGTCAGTTCCAGCTGCCTGTTAAGATATACCATGCCCGGATCCTGGGTGATCCGCTGCTGGTATTGCCGTAAAAGGGTATCATACAGCGGATCCAGTGGCGGATAGGCTTGGTATCTCACCCTGGAAATGACATCCCAGAGAAGGGCACCTTCCAAAGAGCTTTCTCCTGTATCTTCCAGGTTATAAATCCGGGGCAGGGAAATATCAGGTATCACCCCCCGGTGCTGGGTGCTTTCCCCGGATACCCGGTAGAATTTGGCAGAGGTGAGTTTCAGTTTCCCGTCTCCCAGAGGCTTGAGCTCCTGTACCGTGCCTTTGCCAAAACTTCTGGTTCCCACTACCAGTCCCCGGTGGTAATCTTTGATGGCACCGGCAAATATCTCGGATGCCGAAGCACTCATCCGGTTGATCAGCACCAGCAAAGGACCGGTATACTGGATGGATGGATCTTCGTCATAAAGCTGTGTCACCTGGTTTTTGGTGCGTATCTGCACGGTTGGCCCTGAAGTGAGAAAAAGGCCTGTCAAATCATTGGCCTCTTTCAGTGAACCGCCGCCATTGTCCCGCAAATCCACAATCAGACCGTCAATATTTTCTTCTTTTAATTCAAACAGCAGTTTTTTTACATCATTGGTGGTACTTTTATAATCTTTGTCTCCCCTGTGATAGGCGGTAAAATCTATGTAAAAATTGGGTATCTCAATGATGCCTATTCTTACATCCCTGTTTTGTGAAGAAAGGGTGACCACCTTTTTTTTGGCTGATTGTTCTTCCAGCTTTACCTTGTCGCGCCTGATACTGATGGTGGCTGTGGAACCGGTTTTTTTGGCCGGAATTATTTTCAGGCGCACATAGGTGTTTTTCGGTCCCCGGATCAATTTGACCACTTCATCAATGCGCTGGCCGATGGTGTCTTTTATTTCGCCGTTTTTCCCCTGGCCAACACCGATAATTTTGTCTCCGGGCATGAGCAGGTTGGATTTGTCAGCAGGCCCTTTCGGGATCAGGCGCAGCACTTTGGTGTATTCATATTCGGTCTGCAGGACCGCTCCAATCCCTTCCAGAGAAAGGCTCATGTGGATATCAAAATCTTCTGACACCCGGGGAGGAAAATACTGGGTGTGGGGGTCGAAGCTTTCTGTCACACTGTTCATAAACAACTGGAACACATCATTGGAATTGGTCTGGGACAGCCGTGTCAGCCGGCTGTCATAAATTTTTTCAAGGGTATCTGTTATATCAGCAGGTGTCTGATCGTCCAGCTGTAAGGTGATGATATGGTTTGTCAGCTCTTTTTTCCACAACCCCTGCAGGTCTTCAAAAGACTGCTGCCAGGACCGATTTTTGTTGTTAATAACCAGAGAATCCTGTGTATGCAGATCCAGGACTTCTTCCCATGTTTTTATAGCATGTTGGATATATTCCAGGCGCTGTGTGGCACGCAGATAATACAGGTTGTAGATATCATAGGCAAAAGAGAGGTTCCCTTTTTTAAGGTCTTTTTCAAACCGGTTTCGGTATGCATTGAGCTGGTCCATATCCTTTTGGGTGAACAGATGTCTGGATGGATCCAAAAGGGTGATATACCGGTCAAAAATATGGGTGGACAGGGTTTTGTCCAGCTGTTTGCCCAGGTAATGGTCACGTTCCAGTGCTGCCACGATCCTGACGCATTGGATCATATGGGTCGTTTCAGGGGCCAGGACAGCCTGGTTTGAAAATACAGTGGCACAAAAAACAAAAAAGAGCAGGAATACGCCGAAAGGCAGAATCCGCCATGTACCAGACAGGGGTGCAGGGTTACAAAATTGGGTCTTTCTCACCGTTTTTTTCCTCATCATAAGGTGTTTCAATACTGATTCTGCCGATTTTTCCGGCCCGAAGATCCCGTATCAGGATTTCTCCGGCTTTCTGATAATTGATCAGGCCCCCGGGTTTCAGACAACCCCTGGCAGCACCGATACGTTCCATGAGTTCAGTTTCATCCCCGGGCAGGGAGTCTAAAAAACGGTATCGGGACAAGAGCAGTTCAGGATACCGCTGCATAAGAAATCCGGCTGCAAAAAAAGCAATATCCTGATAATCCACGGCTGTATCGGAAATCGCACCGCTCACAGCCAGGGCATAGGCCCTCTGCTTCGGTGCAATCACCGGCCAGAGAATACCGGGGGTATCATATATATCGATATTGTTTTTCAGACTGGTCCTTTGCTGGTGGCGGGTTATGGCCGGCACATTACCGGTTTTGGCAATTTTTTTGCCGGCCAGGGTGTTCAAAAGGGTTGATTTTCCGGTGTTGGGAATTCCTACCACCAGAAGCTTGAGTTTCCGTGCCCGGTTTCTGTACATGTGATCACCACAATACGTCAGGACCCCGGAAGCAAGAGATTTGTCTGTGGCAGTGATGGCAATGGCATGCACATTGGGCTTTTTGTTAAGATAATCCACCCACAGGGTGGTTATGTCTGGATCTGCCAGATCTGTTTTGTTGAGGATTTTCAACCGGGCTTTATTTTTGCACAATTTTTCAACAAGCGGGTTTTCACTGGCCCTTGGCACCCTGGCATCCAGAACTTCCAGTATGGCATCCACTTTTGCAGCAGATTTTAGCAGCAGTTTTTGTGTTTCCAGCATATGGCCGGGGAACCATTGTATGTTCATGAAGATCTTCTGTTTGTTTAAAAAGTCGTCATACCAGCTGACTCACAAGCATGGGTGCCAGCACATGATTGCCCGCAACTATCCCGTTTTCAGGAAAACGGGTGCCACCGTCAAAATCACAGACCGTGCCGCCGGCTTCTGTAACCAGTAATATGCCGGCGGCCACATCATAGATATTGAGGTTCATTTCCCAGAAACCATCCAGTTTTCCGCAAGCCACATATGCCAGATCAACGGCGGCTGAGCCGCACCGCCGGATATCCCGCAACCGGGGAACAATCCGGTTAAAATGTCCCAGATTGTTGTGTTCATGTCCGGCACGCAGGCAGGCAAAGCCTGTGGCCATAACTGCGTCTGTGAAGTCTGTGGTCTCAGATACCTGGAGGGGCTTGTCATTCAAAAATGCACCCCTGTCTTTTTGTGCGTAAAATAATTGGCCCAGAGCTGGGGCAAACACCGCACCAAGTATGATGTCACCGGCTTTTTCCAGGGCAATGCTCACAGCATAGTACGGCTGGCCATGGAAAAAAGAAGTTGTGCCGTCAATGGGGTCTATGATCCAGAGAAATTCACCTGCAGTAAGGGACCGGCCGGTTTCCTCACCCAGGATGCCATGGCTTGGAAACCGGGACTGGATCTGCTGGAAAATGAAAGTTTCCACATGTTTGTCCGTGGCGGTGACCAGATCTTTTCGGTTTTTAAATGCAAGATCATCAGTTGTGAGACCTTCTTGTTCTGCCAGGCAGATGTCACCTGCCCGGGTGATCATATCTGTTAAAAAGGACAGCATGCTTTTTCCCATATCGTGTTAATGTTTTTAACCCGATTATGCCATATCAAAGCACAATTGAAAAGGCAAAGCTAAGATTGCTGCTGTGTTCGGTGCCGCAAACCGCTTTGAAGGGACTGTTTTCAATTCTCATTTTGACTTTTCATTGGTGATCTGCAATGATGCATATCTTTGAAGGGCCATGTTTTTCAGATATTTTATGGGGTATAAAATGGTAAAATCTGCTGCATTTATGGCAATGGTTCTGGTGCTGGTTCTTTCTTATCAGGCAGATGGTGGACAGAATATTTCTGCCATGGAGCCTATTCCTTCTCTTATCCAGAGCATCCGGTTTCCAGAGGATATCATTTTCTGCGGCACCCGGATTCCCCTTGAAGATCCCCAGGTGAAGGCCATGCTGGAAAAAGAAATGCTCCTGGCCATGTGGGACAGACCCCAGGTGATCCTGTGGATGAAAAGGGCTGCAAAGTTCTTTTTCCATATCCAGCAGATACTGGCACGGGAACAGGTGCCTGACGACCTTAAATATGTGCCGGTCATCGAAAGTGCTTTGCGGCCCCATGCCAGATCTTCTGCCAATGCCGTGGGATACTGGCAGTTTGTAAAGGGCACGGGCCAGCGGTATGGATTGCGCATAGATGCCCATGTGGATGAGCGGCGCAATATTTTTAAATCAACAGAAGCTGCCAGCCAGTATTTGAAAAAATTGTTCGCAGAATTCAATTCATTTCTTCTGGCATTATCTGCCTACAACATGGGGGAGCACGGGCTTGATGTGGAGATTGATATCCAGCAGACCCGTAATTTTTTTGACCTGTATCTGCCCCTTGAAACCCAGCAGTACATCTATAAAATCATTGCTGCCAAGCTGATTCTGGAAAATCCTGAAAAATATGGGTTTGATCTGGAACCTTCTGATCTGTATCCGG
>JAABTU010000032.1 GCA_011389715.1 Desulfotignum sp. | reverse complement strand
CCAGCGGGAGCGGGTCCGGACATCCCTGGAACAATCGTTTGCGGTTATTGAAATCTCCATGGACCAGATGGAAAACCATTTTTGCGGCAATATCCTCCAGGTCAACTCAGCGGGTGGACGTCCCCTGATCGTCATGTCCCGGCGGGCCCAGCAGGGGTTTGAATTATCTCAGCTCGAGTGCCTGGAGCGGTTCGGCAAGATCCTGGCCGTGGAACTGGATACCATTGAACAGGTGGGGGGCGGCAGTGCCCGGTGCATGATGGCTGAGATTTTTTCTGAAAAAAAATAAGGGCCATGCCCTGCGTGATACAATAAAGCAGGCAAGAATCCGGTGGGTTGCCCGGTTCGTGCACATAACCGGCACGGCCGGAGCGAGATATGGCTCCCTGCCACAACGAATATAGAAACTTTTCTGATTGCAGTGCATCGGTAAGCGTTTCCTATAAAAAACGTCCGGTTTTCAGATTGTCCAGGTCCGGGCAGCCAGTTCCACCGGATGCACTGCCTGGATCCGGGAGTCTGAGATCCCCAAATGTGAACGGATCTGAAGCAGGCATCCCGGGCACGGAGTGGTCACCAGATCGCAATGGCTTTGCTGAACTGCCAAAGCTTTTTTGTGACCGAGCGTTCTGGAAAGATCCGGATTTTTCAGCGCGCAGAGCCCGCCGCCCCCGCAGCATTCGTCAGCGCCGTCAAGCAGTTGGACATCCAGACCGGGCAGCTGTTTGAGAAAGGCTTCAACCCCGGTGCCGGCATGCATGCCCCGGTTCAGGTGACAGGGCAGATGGATTGCGGCCCGCTGGTTCAAGGGGGTGGGACCGGATATGAAAGGATCCAGCCCCGCCAGGTATTCATCCATATCCTGAACCCGACGGGAAAGTTTTTCCGCCAGGATACCCAGGCGGGGATCCCGGCGAAACCTTGCCGGGTATTCGTTTTTTAATGTATTGCCGCAGGTGGCGCAGAGGGTAAGCACCGGCACCTGCCCGTCCAGAGCCGCCAGGTTCTGCCGGCAGCTTTTATCCAGAAGACCGGCATGGCCGCTCAGGGATGCCGGGGCGCCACAGCAGGCCTGGGACCGGGGTATCCGGATCCTTATGCCGTTTTTTCCCAGTACCCGGATTGCCGCAACCAGGGGCCGGGTATCAATAAATCCGAAAAAGCACCCGGTGAACAAAAACACTTCTCCTTTGACGGAACGATGGGCCGGCGGGTCGATCACTGCCGGCCATCCATCTGCCCAGTGGCCAGGAAAAAGGTCCGGGATGGGCCGGCCTGCCAGGGCCTGGGGCAGAAACAGGGGCAGATGCCGTATGACCGGGTCATTCCGGCTATCAGGGGGTGTTTTGGGTTTCAGACAGACAAGGCGCGGTATGCGCATGGCCCGGGCCAGAAAAAGCCGGTGTCCCAGTGCCAGCTTCAGGCCCAGTGCCTCCAGTTTCAGTGCAGTATCCTTTGATTGTGCCATCATTCGGGCTTTTTCCGTCCGGATCGATCCGGCGGCATCCACCCCTTTGGGGCACGCATCCGTACACCCCAGACATTGAAGGCAGGAATGAATGGCCGACTCATACCGTTGCCCCGGCTGGATCTCGTTTTGCACCACAGCCCGTATCAGGTCCAGCCGTCCTCTGGGGGACAGGGTTTCGATGCGCGCATCCCGGTAGACCGGGCATACGGACAGACACCGGCCGCACCGTTCACACGCAGGTTCGGGATCGTGGCAGGCCTGGATCACATCCATTTTTCTCCTACCAACCGCATTTTCCGGGATTGAGTATGCCCGCCGGATCCAGCAGCTGCTTCAGTTCCCTTCCCAGGGATATCTCCACAGGGGACAGCTCATCATCAAGATAACCCGACTTTTCAATGCCGATGCCGTGTTCTCCGGAAAGGGTTCCGCTGATGGAAAGAACAAACCGGCACATCTGTTTTTCCGCAGACGCAAAGGCCTGTTTCTGCAACGGGTCATTCGGATCATAGATGAACATGGGGTGGAGATTGCCATCTCCGGCATGGGCGATGAGCACCATTTCCAGTTCGTGGTCCGATGCAATCTCCTGAAGGCCCCGGATGCCCCGGGCAATGCAGGATACGGGCACGGCAAAATCCAGGGTTTGCAGAAATCCGGCATTTCTGACCAGGGCTGCGGTCCCCCCTTTTCTGGCCTGCCACAGCTGTGCCCGGTCCTGGTCGGTCCGGGCCGATTTCAGGTGGATGGCCCGGCTGCACGCAGACTTCAATCGCTTTTCCTGATCCGGCCAGCGGTCCGGCCCGTCATCGAATTCCACCAGCAGTGCGGCTTTGGCATCATCGGAAAAGGTCAGGCCATAGACCCTGGATACCGCTGCCAGGAACCGGTCGTCCATCAGTTCCATGGTGGATGGGGTCAGGCCGTTTTCAATAATGGCTGCAACCGCATCGGCAGCCGTTTCCATGGTGCTGAAATAGACCAGGTTGGTCCGGGGTACGGCCGGGGCCGGAATCAGCCTGAGGCAGGCTTCGGTGATCACACCCAAAAGCCCTTCACTGCCGCAGAAGGCCCGCTTGAAATCAAATCCGGAAACCGATTTGATACAGGAACCCCCGGTTTTCAATATGCGGCCGTCCGCCAGGACCACGGTCAATCCCAGAATATAATCTGCGATCACCCCGTATTTGACCCCGCTGGCACCGCCAGCGTTGGTGGCGATATTTCCGCCGATGGTGCAGTAGTCGGCCGAGGTGGGATTGGGTGGATAACAAAGCCCCCGGGCAGCCACCCGGGCCTGGAGGTCGGCTGTGACCACACCGGGCTGGGTGCGCACCAGCCGGTCCGTGACCGAGATCTCCAGAATTCGGTTCATGCGGGTCATGGCCATGACCATACCGCCTTTTACCGGAACAGGGCCGCCGGTCAGGCTGGTGCCCGCCCCCCTGGGGGTGACGGGAATCCGGTACTGGCCGGCCATGGCCAGTACCGATGAAACCTCCTGGGTATTTTCAGGCAGAACCACCAGATCCGGCAGGCCCCGGGCAAACATGTCATAGGAATAGGCCATCCGGTCTTCAGGGGCGGTCAGACACCGCTCCTCTCCCAGAATCGTCGTAAGATCGGCCATCAGGGCAGGAGTCATTCTATTTTCCGCCATGGTTCATCAGGTATCGCTGAAGCCGGTCCATAGCCTGATTCAACCGTCCCCGGGGAAGGGTACAGGCAATGCGGATGCATCCTTCGCAACTGTTGCCAAAGGCATAGCCCGGCACCACCACGACCTGCTCACTGTTAAGCAGGCTGATGGCAAATTTCCTGGAATCCGGGTGAATGCAGTCTATGTCGGCAAAGACATAAAAGCTGCCACTGGGCCGGACCAGGCGGATTCCGGGCATGGCTGTGAGGCGGTCGCAGACCAGGTTAACCCGCTGTTCAAAAGTGGTGGTCATCTGTTCGATAATCCGGCTGTCCAGATCCAAAGCAGCAATGGCCGCCCGCTGCCCCACACTCGAGGCACATGCCGTGGAATAATTGACCACCTTGAGCATCTGGCTGATGAGGGCCTCAGGTCCGTAACAGAACCCGACGCGCCAGCCGGTCATGGCAAAGGTTTTGGAAAACGACTTGACAACCAGGGTCTGCCGGTCCATGCCCGGCCGGGTATAGATGGATTCCGGGGAGCCGGTAAAGGTGATCCGGTCGTAGACTTCGTCGGATATCACCACCAGGTTGTGCCGGCGGGCAATATCCGCAATCTTGTCCAAAAGGTCTGCCGGCATGATCGAACCGGTCGGGTTGTTGGGTGAGTTGAGTAAAATGATCCGGGTTCGGGGGGTGACGGCCACTTCAATGGCGTTGGGGTCCGGGATAAATCCCTGATCAAACCGGGTCTCAACCGGAACTGCACAGCCCCGGGCAAAGGCGATATGGGCCAGATAATCCGGAAAATGGGGTTCCATCAACAACACCTCATCCCCGGGTTCCAGCAGGGTTCTGAAGGCTGCGGTAAGTGCCCCCATGGCACCGTGGGTAATGAGTATCATGGGTGGGGTCACGGACAGACCGGTTTTGCTGCTCAAAATGTCCGCCAGTTTTTTCACCAGTTCCGGGTCTCCCTGGGACGGGGTGTAATGGGTGCAGCCGTTTTGTGCATCATCAAACGCTCTGGTTGTAATTTGAGGCGGTGTGGGGAAATCCGGTTCACCAATGCTCAGATTGATCACATCGGGCATGCCCTGTGCCAGCTGCCCCATTTCCCGAATCACCGAATATTTCAGATTCTGGACGGTTTTTGACAGCCGAATTGCGTTCATTTTATTTCCTTATAAAAAGACCTGTATGGTCATCTATTCATTCTTGTGTTGTTGTGCCCGGTTGCACCACCGCTATAGATAGCCCAGAAGTCCGGGAATCCAGAGTATGACAGCAGGGATGTATGTCACCAGTATGAGGACAGCCATCTCCAGGGCCAGAAAAGGCAGCACCGACCGGATGATCCGGCTCAGACTGATACCGGTCACCCCGCAGACCACGAAGAGACAGACCCCCAGCGGCGGGGTCAGCAATCCCACAGCGATGTTCAGTACCATGACCAGCCCGAAATGGAGCGGATCGATACCCAAAGCACTGGTTACACTCAGCAAGGTGGGGGCCAGGATGATAATGGCAGCACCGCCCTCCAGAAACATGCCGATGAACAGCAAAAAAAGATTGATGATCATCAAAATGACATAAGGGTTGTCAGTCAATGCGGTCATGGCCCCGGCTATCCGGGTGGGTATCTGCTCGGATGTCAGAATCCAGGCAAAGATGTTGGCCATGCCGATGATCAGCAGCAGGACCGCCGTGGTGGTGCCGCTTTCCACAAAAATCTGGACCAAATCTCTGAACGACAGCTCCTTGTATATGAACCGGCCCAGGAGAAAGGCATAAAACACAGCGACGGCTGCTGATTCCGTGGGGGTAAAAATGCCGCCCAGAATGCCTCCCAGAATGATGATCGGTGCCAGCAGGGCGGGGACGGCTGATATGAACTCTTTAAAAATGATCCCCGGGCTCAGGGGAAAGGATTCCCTGGGAAACCCATACCGGATTGCCATGAAAAAACTCAATCCCATCATGGAAAGACCCAGTATCAGGCCCGGGATAATGCCGGCAGCAAACAGGCCGCCAATGGAAAGACCGGTGGTCACCCCCATCAGAACCATGAGGATGGATGGCGGGATAATTGGTCCCATGGTGGCGGAGGCAGCCGTGACAGCGGCGGAAAATCCGGCCGGAAACCCTTTCCGGGTCATGCCCGGCACCATTATGGTGCCCATGGCGGCGGCATCAGCCACGGCAGAGCCTGAAATGCCCCCAAAGAACATGGAGGCCAGAATATTGGTATGGGCGAGCCCGCCGGGAACCCGCCCCACCAGTACATTGGCGAAATCGATGAGGCGCCGGGTGGTCCCGCCCCGGTTCATCAATTCTCCGGCCAGCACAAAAAAGGGAACCGCCATCAACGGAAACGAGTCAATTCCCGTGAACATGCGCTGGGCAATGAGCAGCAGCGGCACATCGCCGACGATGAGGGCGGCCAGGGAGGTAATGCCCAGGCTAAAAGCCACGGGAAATCCCAGAATCATGGTTCCCAAAAATACCAATGTCAGGGTCAGAATCACTGCCGCATTTTCCTAATCCCGGCTGCAGCCGGCAGCAAGGTTTTCTGATTTGTTACAGGTTGTCGCCGGTGAAACAAACCGGTTCAGCAGGCCATCCAGAATGACCAGGATCATCATGGCGCTGCCGGCCGGGATCGCTGAAAATGGGATCAGCATGGATATTTCCAAGGCCGGCGAGGCCTGGTCTGCATTGAAACCGGCAAACCGGATCCCCTGCCAGCAAAGCACGGACAAAAATACGGCCATACCGGCCTGGACCACTACATGGGCCGCTGATTCCAAACCAGGCGGCAGCCTTTCAACCAGGAAGGTAACCCCGATATGGCGCTGTTTTTCCAAAGCGATCACACTGCCCAGCATGCCCATCCAGATCATCAGATAGCGGGCGCACTCTTCGCTCCAGGGAAAAGGAACATATACCACAAACCGGAAAAACACCTGGAACAGGATCAATACTGTCATGGAAAGGCCGAGAATCAAAAGCATCCATCGGCAAAACCGGATTTGAAAACTGACCAGCCGGTTGATGATAAAAGAGAACCTGTTCATCACAACCTTCTATGGGAGTTCCTTGAGCATGTCATTGGCAGCCTCAATGGTATCGGCAATGATCTGATCTGCCCGGTTCCCGATTTTTTTCTCAGCTGCGGCAGCATCTGCCAGGGCTTCTTCCACCCAGTCTTCTCCAATTTTTTCAGTGATGAAATCCAGGGCAGCCGGTTGCGCCAACGATCTGAACTGACCCAGCTCTTCGGCATTCGGTTTATGGATTTCCATGCCTTTGGCTTTTAAGGCTTCTACTCCCTTTATGTTGGCTTCCTGGCTGAACCCGTTGTGGTTGGCTGCCAATACTTTGGCGGCTTCAGCCACCACCTTCTGATGGTCCGGGGTCAGTTTTTTGGTAAAGAACTGATCATTGATAAAAATGAACAGGGGGTTGTACAGGTGACCGTCCAGAATCATGTATTTCTGCACTTCATAGAATTTCATGTCATGAATCAGTACAACGGGGCATTCCATCCCGTCCACGACATTCTGCTGCAGGGCCATGTACAGTTCCCCGAAAGGCAGGGGGGTCGGATCGGCGCCCAGGGCCTTGACCAAAGACATATGCGCCGGATTCTGCATGGTGCGAACCTTGAGGCCCGCCATGTCCGCCGGTTCTTTCACCAGACGAACGTTGTTGGTGAAATGACGGTATCCGTTTTCTGTGGTGCCCAGAATCCGGACCCCGGTTTTTTCCAGAAAGGCCTGGCTGAACCGGGATGCGGTTTCCCCTTCAAAAAATTCCCAGGCAGCCGGAGCGCTGGAAAACAGAAACGGAATATCATAGAGCATGACCGCATTCAAAAATCCGGGCACCGGACCGGAAGTAAGGGTTCCCATTTGAATGGTTCCCATGCGGATACCTTCCAGTGCTTCTCTTTCGTCGCCCAGTTTCCGGGCGTGAAACACCTGAACATCCACCGCACCATCCGTGCCTTTTTCAACCTGGTGTTCAAAAATTTTCAAGGCTTTGACCGTCCGGTTGTCCGGATTATCCGGTCCGGCATTGGCCACTTTCAAGACGATTTTGGCATTTGCATGGGAAGACGGCATTACCAGAAAAGCAATGGCCATGCAGCATAAAATAATTTTTTTCATGGCAACAAAACTCCTTTCAATTTTTTTGTTAAATCTCTAAAAAACCATTGTACAAGATACAATTACAAATGTAATTACAGATTCGATATCAAAAAAGATATATTTTGTCAAGAAATTAATTTGCTTGTTTGAAATCCATCCTAAAGTGCAAAACGGTCAGATATGCGCCGGAGTCTGAATTACCAGTTTAAGTCAAGGTCTTGGTCTTTCTGTGATTCCATGCTTGAAAGGACTGCATTCCGGACTGTGGCCAGGTGATAACGCAAAGTTGTCTGGGCTGCTTCGATGTTGCCTTTTTTCAGATGGTCCAGGATAACCTGGTGGTGGGTGCCGAACTGCTGTTTAGGGGAAATATAGAGAACGACGCCGCGATTTTTCAGATAGAGCATTTCAAACAGGTTGCGCATCAGTCTCTCTCCGGCCGAACCGCTGGAAATCCCTGCCAGGGCGGTGTGAAATGTCATATCTGCCAGAAGAACATGCCTGGCGGAATCCTTTTCCAGGGCATCCAGGTGGGTGGTTACGGCTTTTTCCAGTTCCTGCCAGCCTTTTGGTGTGATCCGGCTGAGGATGGTTTCAAAACCTGCAGATTCCAACGCCATGCGTAGGTTAAAGATATCCTGAATCATCTGTGGGGTATTGGTTTCCAGAAAATACCCTTTGTTGGGCACATGCCCCAGGATTCCCTGAAAGTGGAGCAGTTTCAGAGCCTGGATCACCGGGGTGGGACTCATTTCTAGTCTTTTAGACAGATCTCTCGCGTTAAGCCTTAGGGCCGAGGTGATCTCGTTGCTGAACAGCAGATTTTTTATACCATTTATCGCCCGAAGGGTCAAATCTTCATTCCCTGCTCTGGGCTGTGCATTTTTCTCCATCCATCGTTTCCGGTTCAGATAGGGTTCGAATCGCCCAAATGAGCTACCATGAT
>JAABTU010000031.1 GCA_011389715.1 Desulfotignum sp. | reverse complement strand
CCTCTCTGCCCGGGGCCGTGGCGGCTGCCTATCTGCTGGGTATCATTGAAAACCTGTTCGGCGGATATGTGTCCATTGAATTCAAATCGGTGGTGGCCTTTGCCATCATTGTGCTGGTGCTCTGTTTTAAACCCAGCGGCCTGTTTGCCAGGCATTACGTGAAAAAGGTGTAAAAGAGGTCAACTGACAAAAAAAGGAGGAAGTCATGAAAAAGGGTTTGATGGTGTTATTGGGGTGTATGTTGTGCTGGCTGATGGTTACGTCATTGGCCTGGAGCGAAGAGGGGGTGACCGGGACCGAAATTCACATCGGCCAGTGGGGGCCCCAGACCGGCCCGGCCGCCGCCTGGGGATCGGTGGCCCGGGGGACCGGGGATTATTTCAAATGGATAAATGAAATCGGCGGGATCCATGGCCGCAAAATCGTGTATCATATGTTTGATGACGGGTACAACCCCGCCAAAACCCTGGCCGGGGTCAAGGATCTCCAGGAAAACACCGGAATCTTTGCCTGGGCTTCCGGAGTGGGCACCTCGCCGGGCCTGGCTGTCAAGGACTATCTCATGGAAAGGAAAATTCCCTGGGTGGGACCGGCAGCCGGGTCTCTGCACTGGGTGACTCCGCCGCACAAGTATCTGTTTGCGGTCTATCCGCTGTATTACAACGAAGCCCGGGCCCTGGTCCGGTATGCCGTGGAGGAGATGGGCAAAAAAAAGGTGGCCGTGGCTTACCTGAATGATGAGTACGGGAAAAACGGGCTGCGGGGTGCCATAGAGGAACTGGAGTACCATGGCATGGAAGTGGTGGCCCGGGTGCCGGTGGAAAAAAGCGATTCGGATATGAAGCCCCATGTGATGCAGTTGCGAAAATCAGAGGCCGACATGGTGCTGCTGTGGACCACGGTGAGTCATGCGGTGCGTATCGTGGGTACAGCAAAAGCCATGAATTTTGCCCCTCAATTCATGAGTACCAGCACCTGCTCGGATTTCCCTCTCATGACCCATATTTCCAAGGGCCTGTGGGAAGGGGTGATCTGTGCCACTTTCGGGGAACTGCCGGATTCGGACCATCCCCAAATGCAGCAGTACAAAAAAGAGGTGTTCGAGCAGTTCGCTGCCAAAGAGGAGCGCTGGGGCATGTTTTACGCTGCCGGTATTATTTTTATCGAACCCATGGTTGAGGCGTTGAAAAATGCGGGACCGGACCTGACCCGGGAAAAATTTGTGGCGGAAATGGAGAAAATAAACGGATTCAAGGGTGTGGGGCCGGAAGTCAATTTCAAGCCTTTTGATCCGGAAGACATGTACAGCCGCCAGGGCACCCGCCAGACCTTTCTGGTCAAATGCCTGGCAGATGGCAAAGCGGAAAAACTCACCGACTGGATCACCCTGGATTAACCGGCATGTTGCCCTGTTGCCGGAGCATGCCGGCAACAGGGCGGCTGCGACCTGATACGTGGAGCCCGTGTGTTTATGACTTCGGATTTTCTGACCGTCTCCAACCTGTTCATCTCCTTTGGCGGTATCAAGGCATTGCAGGATATCAGCTTTTCCATGGCACAGGGGGAAATATTTTCCGTGATCGGACCCAACGGTGCCGGAAAAACCACCCTGTTCAACTGCATATCCGGCCTTTACCGGCCCGATACCGGATCCATCCGATTTGAAGGCACTGCCATAGAGAAAAAAAAGCCCCATGCCATTGCCCGTCTGGGAATCGCAAGGACCTTCCAGAACATCGAACTGTTTTCCCATATGAACACCATGGAAAATATCATGCTGGGAAGGCATCTCCACATGGGCACCGGTTTGTTCCGGGGCATGTTTATGTGGGGCCGCCGCTCTTTTGCCGCCAGAGAGGAGATCCGGCACAGGGAGCAGGTGGAGCGGATCATTGACCTGCTGGAACTGCAGAACGTGCGGGATTTTCCTGTGGGGGCACTGCCCTACGGCTCCCAGAAGCTCATCGAGCTGGCCCGGGCCCTGGCTCTGGAACCCCGGCTGCTGCTTTTGGACGAACCATGTGCCGGCATGAACCAGGAGGAAAAACAGGACATGATTTTCTGGATCAAGGATATCCAGGATGACCTGGGCATAACCATACTGCTCATCGAGCATGACATGAAGCTGGTCATGGATATTTCCGACCGGGTGCTGGCCATCAACTTCGGCCAGCCCGTCACTCTGGGCAAACCCGAAGCGGTCCAGCAGAACAAAGAGGTGCGCAAAGCCTACATCGGAGAGGAGGAGCAGGATGGCCCATCTGCTGTCGGTTAAAAATATCGAGACCTATTACGGGCTGGTCTATGCCATCCGGGGTGCATCTTTTACTGTGGAAGAGGGCAGCATCACCGCTATTTTAGGCAACAACGGCGCCGGCAAATCCACAGTTCTCAAAACCATCATGGGCCTGATCGAGGACCAGCCGGACAAGGGCGTCATTGAATATGACGGCACCCCCATCCAGGGATGGGACACGGACAGGATTGTACGAAAGGGAATTGCCTATGTGCCTGAGGGGCGGGAAATTTTTGAGGAACTCACGGTTGAGGAACATTTAATAATGGGGGCATATACCTGCACTGACCGGTCCGGCATCCGCAGTGATATGGAACAGGTATATGCCTATTTTCCGGTGCTGGCTGATCGGACCCGCCAATGGGCCGGGACCCTGTCCGGCGGGGAACAGCAGATGCTGGCCATCGGCCGGGCCCTTATGCTCAGACCACGGCTTTTGATCCTGGACGAACCCTCCCTGGGGCTTTCTCCCATCCTGGTCAAGGAAATTTTTTCCATTATCCGGCAGATCAACCAGAAGGGCACCACGATTCTGCTGGTGGAGCAGAACGCCCACATGGCCCTGTCCATTTCCCGTACCGGTCTGATTCTGGAAAACGGGCGCTTTGTCATGAAGGGCCGGTCTGAAGATCTTTTGAATGACAAGGATGTCCAGGAGTTTTACCTGGGCATCAAATCAGAAACATCTGCCAAAGGGTTTCAGCGGTGGAAGCGCAAAAAGGCATGGCGATGAATTGTAAAGATTTTGATACAGTCCCCGGGGTATTTTTTCGGACCGTGGAAAAAAACCATGAAAAAGTGGCCCTGCGCACCAAAAAACTGGGGCTGTGGCACGATATCTCTTTTGGCCGGTTTTACGACCAGGTGCAGAAAATCGGGTGCGCCCTTGTGTCCATGGGACTTGAAAAAGGCGATGCCGCCTGCATAATCGGTGACAATGCAGTGGAATGGGTGGTTGCGGATCTGGGCATACAATGTGTGGGAGGGGTATCTGTGGGCATTTATGCCACCAATGCCTGGCAGCAGGTGGCATATGTGGTATCCCACAGCGATGCAAAATTTTTGTTTGTGGAAAATGAGGAACAACTGGACAAGTGGCTGCATTTCAGGGATCAGACGCCTTTGCTCAAGCAGGTCATTGTCTGGGATACCAGGGGTCTGACACGGTTTTTCGACCCCATGGTCATCACTTTTGAAGATTTTCTGGAAAAAGGGGCACAGAAGCATCAACAGAATCCCGGCCTGTTTTCCGGCCGGGGTGAACAGGTGACCAGAGAAGACACAGCCGTGATCATCTATACCTCAGGCACCACAGGGCCGCCAAAGGGGGCTATGCTGTCCCACGGCAATGTCACCTGGATGGCGGATGCCGTAGCCGTCACCAATCAGGTGTATGATACAGACCAGGTATTGTCGTTTTTGCCCCTGTGCCATATTTTTGAGCGGCTGTTTACCGTATTTATCCAGATCCGGTATGCCTACACCGTTAATTTTGTGGAAAAACCGGACACGGTAATGCAGAACATGATGGAGGTGTCCCCTACTGTGGGATATGCCGTGCCCAGGATATGGGAAAAATATTATTCCAATGTCATGATCAAAATGGCAGATGCGGACTGGTTCAAGCGAAACGTTTTCAGAGCAGCCCTGAAAATCGGGGAACGCCGGGCGGATATGGTCATGCACTTTTTACCGGTGCCGCTGTATCTGCAATGTCTGTTTTATCTGGCTGATTTTGCGGTGTTCAGAAAACTCAGAGAACGGCTGGGATTTGAGCGGATACGGATGGCTTATTCCGGTGCTGCCCCTATTTCCCAGGAGGTGCTGCGGTTTTTTCAGTCTATCGGCATGAATCTGATTGAAGGGTATGGCCAGACAGAAGGCACCGGGGTCACCACGCTGTCCCCGGAGGGCCGGGTCAAGTTCGGCACCGTGGGCCAGGCCCTGCCGGATACCGATATTAGAATCGCTGAAGACGGAGAAATCCTGGTAAGATCTCCCGGGGTGTTCAAAGGGTATTACAAAGGGGAAGATGAAACAACCCAAACCATAAAGGAGGGCTGGCTGCTCACCGGTGATGTGGGAGAAATGGATGCAGACGGATTTTTGAAAATCACGGATCGGAAAAAGGATATCATTGTTACGGCCGGCGGCAAGAACATAACCCCCCAGTACATTGAAAACAAGCTCAAAGCCAGTGTTTATATCAATGATGCCGTGGTCATCGGGGACCGCAGAAAGTTTTTGACCTGTCTGATCATGATCGATGAAGACAATGTGGTCAAGTATGCCCAGGACCACAAAATTCAATTTTCCACTTACAGGGACTTGACCGGAAGTCCGGAAGTGATAACTGTCATTGACAAAGAGGTGGCGGCCGTGAACCAGACCCTTGCAAGAGTGGAAAATATTCGCAAATTCACCATCCTGCCCAAACGCCTCTACGAAGAGGACGGAGAGGTCACCCCCACCATGAAAATCAAGCGCAAGATTGTCCATGAAAGATTTGCGGATATCATCGCGGCCATGTACGAATGATCTCTTTGTTCATTAACCGATGAAGTGATTGCACACAGCAGATGTATGGAACCATATCCCTTGTTCGGTTGATCGCATACAGCTGATCGCATCCCGCCCCCTGGGGATGCCTTGCGCCCGGCCCAGATCCTCCGGGGCCTTCTATTGTTACAATTTCTGGTTATGTAACAGATCAGTCGAATGTTTATCTGAATCCTGACGGTCCGGGCACAAGGCACCTGCAGGGGGCTTGTGCCATAAAACCTGTGTCACATCTACAGACGATCGGTTTGTCTGATCGCATGCCAGGTCTTTACACCGATCAAGGTTCCTGATACAAATATACTGGTATATACGGCCATTGCCCTAATAGGGCAAATGGCAAACGGGCTTTTGTTATGTCTTTAACAAGGGGTAAAGATATGGATACGGCTGGGGAATATTTTGATGATGGCAGTTCATTTGTGTCCATTGATCCGTTGTCCATTAATCCGGATTCTCTGGCTGATTTCGCCCTTTTTGAGCGAAATGACACCAGCAGAGACGGCAAATACCGGTTCCGCTGTCTGTTAAAAGATTCCTCTTCCATCCCAAGACAGCGGCTGCTGGATCTGCTGCGTGCCTGGGATATTGTTTATATTCATAAGACGCAGCGTACAAAATACACCGAATATGTCAGGAACAATCTGGAATTCATTTTAAAACATGATGAAATTGACGTTAAGAAAAAAACAGATACCCTGATCGGATTGTCCACAGAGGTGGTCCAGGAAGCATTTCAGAGTAATTTTGCCTCTCATCAGGCATGCCATAATATGGTGGAAAACATCCAGCACCTTATTGCCCGTGCTATTGATTATATTTCCAGCATTGATTCTTTAGGGGGGATTGCCGAACTGGTGGGCCATGATTATGAAACCCATACCCACTCCATCAAGGTGGGATGGCTGATGGCCACATTTATCAATTTCAACCAGGGCCTTTTTTCCATCTCCACAAAATCAGCGGTAAAAGAGTTTATGATCCAGGCGGCAGTGGCTGGATTCCTGCACGATATCGGCAAGGTAAAAATTCCAAAAAATGTCATCAACAAGCCGGGAAAACTCAATAACCTGGAATATGTCATCATACAGTCCCATACCGCGTATTCCACCAGCCTGCTGTTTGAAACGAAATTGCCCAGATCCTTCATGCAGATGATTCTGTATCACCATGAAAACGAAGACGGCAGCGGCTATCCCAGGGAACTGGGCAAAGATCAGATTCCGGTGCTTGCCAAGGTCTGTCATATTATTGATGTGTTTGACGCCCTTACGTCCAGACGGCCTTACAAACCAGCCAAAAGTCCGTTCGAGGCCCTCAAGATCATGGCAGGAGACAACCCGTATCTGGAGAAACTGCAGAAATTTGAAGCAGAGGCCAGGGAAAATAAACGGGTGCCGGTGACAGCCATTGTCCGGGATGATTATGAGGCAAAACTCAGACGGCTCCGGGAAAAAGAAATGCTGGAAGAAGAAGCACAAAAAAGGGTGGAAGCCAGGATGCGCCTGCGGGACAAGGGCATGTCACACTGCTTTAACAAAGATCTGTTAAGACGCTTTATTTTGACCATCAACAGTTCAGACAGCTTTGATCTGTCAGGGCTGTTGTGATTTTAGCCCATAATTTTCGGGCAGCAGCTTATCTGGAAGCCGGGTAGCCCGCCTGTGTGACTGCCGCCACTGCCTGATCCACCAGGCTGTCTTTTGCAACAGAAAAAGAGGCTTTCTTCCCGGAAAGGTCCACAACAACATCAGAAATGCCGGCAATCTCTTTCAGTGTTTTTTTGACCATGCCTGAGCAATGGCTGCAGCTCATATTGTTTATGGTTATGGTGACCTGTGACATAATATTTTCTCCTTGAAAAAAAGTCTCTGCAAACAGGGTTTTACATAAAAGGTTGTTTTGTATTATGGGGTTTTTTTTAGTTAAAAACCCCATGTAACTTCATGGGAAATTTAAAAAAACTGATGAAGTCAGTATGTGTTAAAAAATAAGTGAATTTGCCTGTTTGTCAATTACCCGACATGCGGCTTTATGTGATGTTCATGGCCTCCGAAGTTTTCACCTTGATCTGTTCATGGGGCCTTACCTGTGGTATAGTGACCTTTTTGAAAATTTATGATGTAAGGAAAAACACGTGATGCAATTAACCGGTGCCCAGCGCAAATACCTGCGGGGGCTTGCCCACCATTTGAACCCCGGAGCCCTGGTGGGCCACAAAGGGGTGACTCCGGCGCTGCTGGAAGAAATTGAAACAGCACTGGACGGGGCTGAACTGATTAAAATTAAATTTGTGGACCACAAAGACAAAGAAACCAAAACCAGCCTTTTAGATGACATTGTCAGCAAGACCCGTGCCTGTCCGGCAGGCATGGTCGGCCATGTGGCGGTGCTTTTCCGGCAGCACAAAGATCCTGAAAAGCGACGTATAAAGCTGCCCTGAAAAAGCGGTTTTTTATGGACTTGTGATGGGTCAGGCTTGCGTTAATGGTCAGTGAGGTGTCAGGCTTGCGTTATTGTCGTTATTGAAAGTAACGCTACAAAAATTGGCTGCATCGGTAATCAATAACGCAAGCCTGACACCGTTTCCCATTGAGTAACACCAAAATAAGGATATACATTTACACATGAAGGTCGGCATTATCGGCCTGCCCCAGGCAGGTAAGAAAACCCTGTTTCAGATTTTAACGGGAAATGAGATCACTGATCCGTCAAAGACTATTAAACCAGTACCCGGGGCTGCTGATATTCTGGATTCCCGGTTCAATGCCCTGGTGGATATGTATGCACCCAAAAAGCAGGTGCAGGCGCGCCTGGATCTGGTGCTGCTGCCCAAACTGGAGGCTGAGACCATATCTAAAGGAGATATTTTCAAGGATATTGCAGACATGGATGCCATCTGCCATGTGATCCGGGCCTTTGAAGATGATGCCATTTACCATGTTTCAGGCTCTGTGAATGCATTCCGGGACTTTGAAGCGGTGAATGCGGAACTGCTCATGCATGACCAGATTTTTGCGGAAAAGCGGATCCAGCGCCTGGAAGAGGAGGTTAAAAAGATAAAGGATGAGACCCGGCAAAAAGAGCTGGAACTCATGGTCAGAATCAAAGACCACCTAGAACAGGAAATCCCGTTGCGGCTGATGGCCCTGACCGGGGATGAAGAAAAAATGATCCGCAGCTATCCGTTCATCACCAGGAAAAAAATGGTAATTGCCGTGAATGTGGCGGAAGAGGATCTGGGCAGCCGGGACCTGCTGGCCGGATTCAAAGACAGCTGTGACAGCCAGGCCATTGCAGTCATGACGGTGTCAGCCAAGGTGGAGGCCGAGATTGCCCTGCTGGATACAAAAGAGGAAA
>JAABTU010000030.1 GCA_011389715.1 Desulfotignum sp. | reverse complement strand
CAGTGTGGCCGTGGGCCTGGTGACATTTTCTTCGTTTCCTTTGTTTGTCACCTTTATGGAACCCCTGGTATTCAAAGAACCGTTAACCCGCCGTGACATGGTTACCGCAGGGGCGGTATTTGTCGGCATCTGCCTGGTGGTGCCGGACATCGATCTGTCCAACCAGACCACATTCGGCGCGCTGCTGGGCATACTGTCCGGTCTCACCTTTGCCGTCCTGGCCCTGGTGAACCGGAAAAATGCACAAGTGTCCGATCCGGTGGCAGTGGCGTTTTTCCAGAATGCGTTTGCCGCCCTGTGCCTGGTTTTGCCCATAGTCCTGGTCCGGCCCCCGGCCCCTCAAGCATCTGATCTGCCGGCCCTGGTCTTTTTGGGCGTGGTGTGCACGGCCCTGTCCCATACCCTGTTCATCAGCTCACTCAAACAGATCCGTGCCCAGACCGCATCGGTCATCGCCGGGCTTGAACCGGTATACGGCATTGTGCTGGCATTTTTTATTTTGCAAGAAATACCGGCTTTCACCACCCTTGCCGGCGGGGGTATCATCATCAGCGCCACAGTGGCGGCCGGCTATTTTGCATCACCGCGAAAGGAACCATCCCCATGAAAAAACTGGAACAAGGCGCTTTTCTGTCCATGCTGGTTCTTGTGACAGCAGTCTTTTTTTATCTGCTCAAACCCTTTTATGCTGCAGTTTTCTGGGCCTGTGTCATCGGCCTGCTGTTTTATCCCCTGCAGCAGCGGTTTTTGAAATTGTGGAAAAACCGGTCCACCCTGGCGGCACTGTCCACCTTAGTGGTGGTCATCACCATCGGTGTCATCCCAACCCTTTTTGTGCTTGCTTCCTTTTTCCAGGAAGGCGCTGCCTTGTACCAGCGCCTGCAAAGCGGTGACATCAATATCGGTGAGCGCATCGAGCATATCCGCCAGGCATTTCCAGCAGTTCAGCTGTTCATGGACCGGTTCAACCTTGATCTGAGCACCTTTACATCCCAGCTGTCCGGGGCAGCCATTGCCGCCAGCCGCTTCATCGCCCAGAATGCGGTGCAGTTCGGCCAGGATGCGGCCAAATGGTTTGTCAGCCTCGGTCTGATGCTGTACCTGGCTTTTTTCATGCTCCGGGACGGATCAGATCTTGTGGCCCTGCTGGCAAGGGCCCTGCCCTTAGGAGATGAGCGCGAAAATCTGCTCTTTGCCAAATTTGCCGAAGTCACCCGGGCCACAGTCAAAGGCAACCTGGTGGTGGCGGTGATACAGGGCAGCCTGGGCGGCATTATCTTCTGGATTCTGGGCATCCCGGCGGCGCTGCTGTGGGGGGTGGTAATGACCCTTTTGTCTTTGATTCCCATGGTGGGTGCCGGGTTGATCTGGGTACCGGTGGCCGTCTATCTGTTTGCAACAGGCAGCTGGATACAGGGTCTTGTTCTCACAGGATTCGGCGCAGGGGTGATCGGTCTTGTGGACAACTTTCTGCGGCCCGTCCTGGTGGGCAGAGACACCAAGCTGCCGGATTACCTGGTACTGCTGTCAACTTTGGGCGGCTTTGTATTGTTCAACATCAACGGGTTTGTGATCGGCCCTTTGCTGGCTGCTCTGTTCGTAGCTTTCTGGGAGATCTTCATCCGGGATTTCAATACACCTGAGGACACCAGCTGACCGCCATACCCTGCCGGAAATAAAGCACCCAACCCGATCCTACCGCACATATGCCAAGCCCGGCAGCCATGTGACCAGATCAGGCCACATGGCAACGATAAAGAGCCCAAACAGCTGCAATATCACAAAGGGAATGATGCCCCGGTAAATATGTCCGGTTTTCACCTGTGGCGGGGTGACCGCCTTTAAATAAAACAATGAAAACCCGAAAGGCGGAGTCATGAAAGAGGCCTGCAGATTTATGGCCAGAAGCACACAGATCCACAGGGGATCAAAGGCAAAATCATCCACCAGAATCGGTACCAGTACCGGCACATGGATAAAAATAATTTCAATAAAATCCAGCACAAACCCGATCAGAAAAATCACTCCCATGACAATGGCCAGTACCACCCATTTGTTATGGTCATGGGCGATATTGAGCAGAAAACCGCGGATAAGTTCATCCCCGTTGAGTTCCCGGAATGTCAAACCAAAAGCATTGGCCCCGATCAGGATAATAAAAACCATACTGGTGAGCCGTGTGGTTGTGGTGGCAACCTGCTTGAGGATATCTAAGTTGAACCGCTTGTTCCCGACTGCCAGTGCAACCGCACCAATACATCCCACAGATGCTGCTTCCGTGGGAGAAGCGATCCCGGCAAAAATTGATCCCAGCACAGCTGTAATGAGAACCAGTGGGGGAAACAGGGCCCGCAGGGTTTTTTTCCACAATTCTTTTGCCGTGGGGCTTGTGCCGTCGTCCAGGGTCACGGTGGGGGCGATGTCAGGCCTGACAATGGCGGCCACGAAAATATAGGCCATATAGAGCAGAACCAGCAGCAGCCCGGGCAGCAGGGCTGCCATGAACAGATCTCCAACTGGGATCTGCACAATGGTGGCCAGAAGAACCAGGACAATGGAAGGGGGAATGATCTGGCCCAGGGTGCCGGAGGCACAGACGGTTCCTGTGGCAAGTTCAGGTCTGTACCCGTGGCGCAGCATGGTGGGAACGGCCAGAAGCCCCATGGTCACCACTGTAGCGCCCACTATGCCGGTGGAAGCCCCGAGAAGCGCCCCAACCACCACAGTGCTGATGGCCAGCCCGCCCCTGATCCGCCGGAAAACCAGCCCCATGGTTTCCAGCAGTTCCTCTGCCAGCCCTGATTTTTCCAGGGTCACCCCCATGAAAACAAACAAAGGAACGGCAATGAGCACCACATTTTTCATGGTCCCCCAGATACGCAGGGGCAGCAGTTCAAAAAATCCCCATCCAGATCCAATGCCGCCAAAAATCATGGCAGTGCCGATGAGGGTAAAGGTGACCGGAAACCCGGCCATCAGCAGAACAGTCAATACCAGAAACATCCACCCGGCCAGGTATTCAGAACCCATTACAGCCCTTCCCTTTGGTTTTCATTCGCCTCTGATGGTGGTTCCAGAAGGATATACAGATTACGGATAAACATGGATATGCCCTGCAATAAAAACAGCACATAACCCAAAGGAACACATGCCTTGATAACAAACCGGAATGGTATGCCGCCGGGATCAGGGCTGCCTTCCATAAAAGCAAACGACTCCCAGGCAAAAACCCAGGAGGTGTAAATAATCAAAAGCGCGCCCGGAAACAAAAAAAAGATACATCCCAGCACGTTGATCCAGGCCCGGCCTTTGTTTGACAGACGCTGGTAAATCACATCCACCCGCACATGCTGATCATAGAGCAGGGTATACCCGGCACCCATCAGAAAAATAAACCCGAACAGATGCCACTCCAGTTCCTGGGTAAACACAAAGCTGGTGTTTGCTGTGTACCGCATAACCACATCGATGAAAACAACAGCCACCAGAAGCACCACCACCCAGGAAACCATGCGCCCGGTCCATTCGCTGCAGCGGTCGATCCCGGCGGCCATTGTTTTCAAAAAAAACCGCATTGCCATGCCCCTATCCTTTTAATGGATAGCGGTCTGCAAGGCTCTGATAATACGGCTTTTCCGAAATCTCGCCCCAGGGGCCGATGATTTTCTGGAACTTCTGGAAACTTTCATTCACCTTTGCGGCCATGGGATCGGAAGCGGCAATATCTGACACCACCTGTTTTGAAATGGTCTTAAGTTTTGCCAGAACATCGTCTGACAGCCTGATCACATCAACCTTATGCACATTGATCAATTCTTCCAGGGCCTGTCCGTTTCCGGTATTGAACCCCTGGGTGGTCCAGTTATTGGCCTGGGCACAGGCAGCATCCAGGATGGCCTGAAAGTCAGCCGGCAGTTCATCATAGGCTTTTTTGTTGAAAATGAATTCAACAAACGGACCAGGTTCATGCCAGCCGGGATAATAATAATACTTGGCCACTTTGTAAAACCCCATGAGCTTGTCATGCAGCGGGCCAATCCACTCCGTGGCATCGATCACCCCCCGTTCCAGGTTCGTGAAAATTTCACTGGCCGGACAGAGAATAACGGTGGATCCCATCTCGGCCATGACCTTTCCTCCCAGTCCCGGAATCCGCATCTTCAGCCCCTTGAAGTCATCCACGGTTTCAATTTTTTTATTGAACCATCCTGCCATCTGTGGTCCGGTACTGCCGCCGGGCCGGGGAACAACCCCGAAGGGGGCATAGGTCTCTTCCCACAGTTTGAGCCCGCCGCCAAATTCATACCAGGCTGCCATGCCCGCGGCATTCAGGCCAAAGGGGACGGCGGCAAACCACTGGGCTGCCGGGGCTTTACCTGCCTGGTAATACCCAACCCCTGACCCTGCCTGCACCGAGGAGCCTTTTCTCACCGCATCAAATGTCTGCAGCGGCGGCACCAGCTCTCCGCCGGCAAACACCTTGATCTGAAACTGGCCCCCGCTCATCATCTCCACTTTTTTGGCCAGCAGTTCGGCTGCATCCTGCAGATAGGGCAGTTTCGGCGGCCATGTGGTAACCATTTTCCATCTGACCTGTTTTTTGGCATGCACAGCCGGTGCATGTATCAGACTGCCTGCGGTTACTGCTGCAACACTTCCTATGGCGGCTTTTTGTAAAAACTGTCTTCGTTCCATGGCATCTCCTTTGATTTGGTGTTAATACACAACCTGTGATGCGACAATACAGTTACGGTGTAGCTGTTTCAGGTATAGCCAGCCATTTATGCCAAGTCAACCCCATATTTGAAAACACCTGTTTTTCCGGCACATGTATTTTCACCATTTGTTGCTTTTTGGGGATTTTTTGATGCGGTTCAGGTGCCAAGCAGCTGGTGCAGAGAGATTTTGCGGAGCACATCACTGTCAATGACGATATTTAAAATATCAAGAAGTTCGAACAAGGCGGTGACTTCATTTTGTGTTACTGTCCGGCTGAAACTTTGCTGTACATCCGCCACGGGAAGACGCAATAGGTCATAGAGCGATTTTTCACCAAACTCTGAAAAAGGCAGCGGCGGCACAGGGATTTTGAGCAAAAGAACTTTTTGTCGAAATTTTCTGATGTGCAGGCTGTTGCTTTCAGCAATTATTTCCTGCAGCAGTGACTCTTCAATGCGGGCAAGGTCTATTACCTGGTTGATATTGAAACCGGTCAAAAACCGGCTCCATTTGGTGCTGATTCCGTCAATCACAGACAGCGGTTCCCAGGCAACCATATCAAGGGCTGTTGCAGCCGTCCGACCGGCCAGGGGACGCTTGACGTCTGCAAGGGTTGCGGTCTGTTGCTCTCCCAGCTCCAGCTGCAGCTGCCAGCCGGTCTCACTGCCCGGGTAACGGTCAGCCGGAATCAGCGGGGCAGCATCCTGGGTATCAGCTGGCGTTTCCAACGCCTGTCTGGTTTGACCGATATTGAGGGTTACTGCGTTTACCCGGACATTTGGATGACTGCGCTTGACGGTGACAAGCGCAACAGCAAACTCATCTGCCAAAGACAGACAAAGGTCTCCAAGAGACATCTGCTTTTTTTTATCTGCCATTCTGTTCTTTGCGCATTTTTTCCCTGGCTGTTTTTATCTACTGGCTGCTGCGGATAGTATTTTCAAGCAGCTCGTCAAACAGATGGAGGCGGTCACCCGGGGCCATCACAGTGTTCAAATAGCTGTACATCGCCCTGGTTTCCTCTATCTGTCCCCAGCTGCGCCAGATCTGATTTAACCAGTCGCGGCGCGGTTCAGTGGGCGGCAGCGGTATGGGTTCCGTATTTGAGGCAACAGAAATAAACTGGGCAAGCTTATCCCGCCAGGCATCGAATTTTTCATCAATTTCCTTGAGCTGTGCGACAAGCTCTGCCTCCACTTCTGCCAGCGCCTGGGAAGCTGTCACGTTAATCCCTTTGCGCCGGGACATTTTTGCGCTGTTCAGAACCGGTTCGCGAAAACCATCCTGTGCCGCTATAATCCGCGCCCGCTGCCGGGATACCAGTGCGGTCAACGGGCTGCGCAGCCGGGCCAGAGAGTGCTCCAGATCCTTGAGCCACTGGCCGGCCCTGGCTGCAAAACCTGTCTCGCCATGCTGGTAGGCATCAACCAGCTGCGGCAGCAGCAGCAGTTTTTCCAGAATAATTTCCCGGGTAGCAACCAGCATAGAGACCTTCTCCCTGTTATTCCGGTGTCAATTTGCGTGTCATGGTCCCATCGTCATTTTGACCGATACTCCACTCCAGGCCTTCCTCTTTCAAGGTCAGGGTCAGGCGGCTGACATTGGCGTGGGATGATTTGTCCTTGACTTCTGCGGTCAGAATGGAAGCACCGATATGGGGGGACCGCCCGACTTTCTGCAATGCGGACCCGCTTGCACTGAAACGCAGATTGGAGACAACCCTGCTGGATGCCGCCAGGGTGCCATCGGCTACGATTTTCTTTTTAACTGTTGCGCTGTATGCATCCTCGGCAGCACGTATCACAGCTTCACGCGGCGACCGGTAGACACTGGGAACAGCCACTTTATTGAGCTGCTGACCAAAGGCGGTATCAAAATTTTTCAGCTCTTTTTCGCTCATGGAAAGCCCCTCCCGGGAAAGAGAGGCTTTCAGCTCTTTTCTGACAGCATTTCTGATGGTATCAGCATCAGCTATCTGGTCAGCTTCACCTTCATCCTGTGCTTCGATCAGCATGGGAATATCAATGGACACTTCCGGCACCCTGATCCGGGGGATACTCATCCCTGACAGCAGTGGATTGTCTTTATAATGCTCTGCTATTGCAGCAGATTCTTCATCCGCTATCCGTCTGGCATGCACCACCCCGGAGATCAGGGCCCCCAGCAAAACCCCTAAATCAGACATAATTATTCACTCTTCTCAGGTTGTCGCAGGTGTTTCTTTGATGGCATTTTCAAGAATGCCAAGCAGCCGCTCCGTGCCTGCCGGCAGTTCATCCTGGACCGCCCGGACATGCACCGCCATGGAGTAGGTCCGCTCAATTTTGGAACTGGATGCGGTGCTTTTTTTATAGGAATAATTCACCTTTAATGAAGCAGATCCCCACCCCCATCCGGCCTTGGCTTTCAGTTCGGTGTCCAGACCATGAGAGGAGGTTGATGAAGATTCCTGAACCGCCGTGATTTTGGCATTAAAGTCAATGGTGGTTTCCTCAACCCGGATAAAGGGGATCGGCAGCATGGTAAGAAACGGGACTGTCAGTTCAAAGTCCTTGACTTCAATGGTTACCGTCCCGTCGGCAGCAGTTTGTTCAACAGGACGTTTGTACTTGAAAGATACCATGGTCGGCCCAGTGATATTACCGCTTTCATCTGAGTCAAAACCAACCGCCTTGATAAAATCGACTGAGGTCACAGCTGACTGTGCCTGGGCCTTGATGACCGCATTCAGCGGACCACCAATCATCGATTCAAAATTAATATTGCTGAGTTCGTCACCGATAGCCATAATTTTCTCCCCCCTGTATTGAAGTTAGAAATTTTCCGCCTGAATCTGCCTGCACCTGCAGAAAGCAGGGTTTCATCTCAGGATTGCTTATTGTGGAATCAACCGCGATCTTTGTCAATCAAAATTTTTACGAACCCGCCAGATTATCAAAATATCGCCCCGGCCATACAAACCATGTTATGTCAGGCCGGAGCAGAATGGGGAGCTGTTTGCAGTTTTACCTGATTTTTGCACATTTATATGATATAATAAAAAAAATCAGGCACAGCAAAAAGAAAAAAGTGATTTTTTTTGGTTTTACGGTGTCACAGGAATAAAAAGGATGTAAAAAATCCAACTTTAAATGACCAGGAGGTCCAAAAGATGAAAAAAAGTTTTTTAACCATTATTGTTATTGCCATGTTTGTCAATCTGTTCGCCTGTGCCTCGCTACAAACCCAACAGGAACAGGGGACAGCTGTTGGTGCCGGGGTCGGTGCAGGCGTCGGCGCTGTTCTTGGACAGGTCATTGGCAGGGATACGGAAGCCACCCTGATCGGTGCCGGGATCGGCGCGGCATTGGGCGGCCTGGCAGGCAACCAGATTGGACGTTACATGGACCAGCAGGAGCGGGACCTGCGCAATGCCGTTGCCGCATCCGACTCAGCCAGTATATCCAGGGACCAGGATATTTTACGGGCCACCTTCAAAGGAGAAGCCTTTTTCGATTATGACAAGAGTACCTT
>JAABTU010000029.1 GCA_011389715.1 Desulfotignum sp. | reverse complement strand
CTGGTCAAAAAAATGATTAATTTCATCGTCCACAGATCGCATATGGTTCCTGTGCCTGAATATATTCATCCTGCAATATCATTAAAATTTGGCCTGAAAATAATAAATTACCGATATTGCAAATAATGTATCTTTGGATATGACACTCGCCAGATAGCAACGACATAGCATCCATCAAAATCATATAATCTTAAAACCGGTGATCCAAAATCAGCAGGACTGTCACATTTTTGTGACTGTCATATTTTTAAGACAATTCACATAAAATTTTATTTTTCCTATTAAATTCAAATAATTAGCCTGTAATTACAGCAAAAAAAATGGGCAGAAGTCCCATTTATGTGACACTTCCTATATCACCCATATTTTCATAAAAGCCTGAAATAAAAGGAATTAATTGCATACACGTACTGGCATACTTTTTGTACTGTCATTATCCGTACATTGGCAAATAGATGACAGGATGACACCATCCAAAGGAGCAATATGAACCTTATCCTTTTTGTTCATACATTTAATGCATTGAAGCATATTTTGAAACAGCCGGAAAACTGCGCTCAGGAAGTATATGTTCTGCTGGCAGATTCTCTCGGCCCTTTCCAGGAGTTGTTCCGCCTGATCGATCTGTTCAATGGCCGGCGGATCGAAGAATTCTGGCTCCCGGTTTTGAACAATTTGGAAAATAATGATGCACAAAGAAAGAGACACTGAAATGAGAATCCTTATTGCCGAAGATGACAGAACCTCCCGTGATATTCTTACGGCTGTGTTGCGCAAGTGGGGACATGCTCCGGTGGCTGTTGATAACGGGAACGAAGCCTGGCAGGTCATGCAGGACAAAGATGCTCCTGAACTGGCAATACTTGACTGGGAGATGCCGGGTATGGACGGGCTGGAAGTCTGCCGAAAAATAAGGTCGAAAATGACATCCAATCCTCCTTATCTGATCATTCTGACAGCCAGAGGAGACACGGGGGATATTGTAAAAGGGCTGGATGCCGGCGCAAACGATTATATATCAAAACCCTATAAAAACGATGAACTGCAGGCCAGGCTCAGGGTTGGGCAGCGCATGATGGAACTGCAGAACGAACTGCTGGCGACTAAGGATGCCCTTGCTCATGAGGCCATGTATGATGCGTTGACCGGTGCCCTGAATCGGCGGGCCATTCTTTCAGGACTAGAAAAGGAAATTAAGCGGGCCGGACGGAGGAATACCACCCTGACCATCGGGCTGAGCGACATAGACCATTTCAAACAGGTCAATGATACCTTTGGTCACCAGACCGGTGATGATGTGCTCCAGGGCTTGGTTGAAAAAATGCAGTACAATCTGAGGGAATATGATCTTGTTGGACGCTATGGTGGTGAAGAGTTCCTAATTGTTGCACCGGATTCCGGCTGGTCAATGTCCAAGATTTATGAAAGGTTGAAGACCTGTATAGCTGACAGTCCCATTATCACCAGATCCGGGAAGATAGATATCACCCTGAGTATAGGCGTTGCAGTAACCGGTGCCGATGATACCGTGGATGGGTTGCTGGCTGCTGCAGATGCCGCACTTTACACCGCCAAAAGAGAGGGTCGTAATAAAGTAGCGTATGCGGAAAATAAAACAGATAAAAAAACAGTCTGTAAAATATCGGCGCCCTGTGAAATTGTGACAAATGCACAGCGGTAAAGGAGAAAACATGCACAAAAAGGCTGTCTGGCTGATAATGCTGGTAGTTGTTTCCAGTCTGGCCATCGGATCGGGAGTGTGGTTCGCATGGCAGACGGACCGGAAAAAAGCCATGACAGATGCCCGCACCGCCCTGGCAAGAACCGCTGAAGCCGTCTCGTTTTCTCATGCGCCTGTAAGCCAGGGGCTCAAAGGCCTTGCAGCATTTTCCGGAACGGAAAAAACCGTCCGAGGTGCCCTGCCGCCTGATAACAAGAAGATCCTGACCGCATTGGAAGTCACCCGTAGCATTGTCGGCGCGGACCTGGTCTATCTGATGGATGCAACAGGTAAGACTGTCTGCTGCACCCCTTATGGTGAAAACAGCAGACAGACGCTGACCGGAAACAATTATGCTTTTCGTCCCTATTTTTCCGATATCATGTCCGGTAAAAAAAATTCGGTTGTCTATGCTGCTCTCGGTATAACCACTGGCAAACGGGGTCTTTACCTGAGCGTTCCCATCCCAGGCGATGGGAGCTTACTGGGTGTGGCCGTGGCCAAAATAGGGTTGCACAGCATTGATCAGACACTGCATGCTGATCCGATGCCCGTGGTACTGCTCACTCCCAACAGGGTCGTATTTGCCACCAACCGTCGGGAGTGGCTGTTCAAAGCAGACCCTTCCCTAACGAAAACTCGCCACAGGGAAATTATATCTTCCCGGCAGTTCGGCAACCAGCCCCTGGATTATCTGGCCATAAATCCTGCATCCGATCGTGTGGTGCTGGATGGTAAGACCTTTGATGTTCTGTCCTATCCCGTTTTCGAGAACCGCTGGCAAATTATGCGGCTTTCCACCCCCCCTCACCTGAATATCGGCAGGGCTCTTTCCTATACCCTTGGATTGCTGATGTTTGCCTGGTGCGCTGCTGTCATAAGTTTTTTCATCTTAAAAAGGCGGCAGGCGATCAAAGAACTGTTTCACAGTCAATCAGCCCTCAAGCTGGCACATACGCGTATAACGGCGCTGATGGACTCAGTTCAGGCGGGCATTGTGCTGGTCCGGGGCTCGGACCGCTCGATTGTGGATGCCAATCCTGCTGCGGCCCGCATGGCTGGTGTGTCTGTGAAAGATTTGATCGGAAACATCTGCAATGCATACTTATGCCCAGCCGAAACCGGCAAATGTCCGGTCTTTGACCTCGGACAGGATGTGGACAATACAGAGCGGAGCATCCAACGGTCTGACGGTACTAAAGTCCCGGTATTGAAAACTGTAACAAGGGTTGACCTTGAGGGTGAAGAGCATCTGCTGGAGAGTTTTCTGGATATCACTGACCTGAAGCAGGGGGAAGCAGAACTGCTGGCGGTCAATGCGCAACTGGAAGAAGCCATGGAGCGGGCCAACAAGATGACCATGGAGGCGGAGATGGCCAGTATGGCCAAAAGTGATTTTCTAGCCAATATGAGTCATGAAATCCGCACCCCGATGAACGGGGTGATCGGCATGACAGGACTGCTTCTGGATACTGAGCTTTCCGACAAACAGAGCCATTATGCTCAAGTTGTGAAGGCCAGCGGTGAATCCCTGCTGACACTGATCAATGATATTCTAGATTTTTCCAAAATCGAAGCCGGCAAACTGGATCTGGAAACAATGGATTTTGATCTGTCACAGCTGCTGGATGATTTTGCCGCCACCATGGCATTACGCGCCCATGAAAAAGGGCTTGAACTGATCTGTGCGGCTGAACCCGATGTACCTTCACAACTAAGCGGCGATCCAGACCGGCTGCGCCAGGTTCTCACCAATCTGACCGGTAATTCCATAAAATTTACTCACCAGGGAGAGGTAGCAGTGCGTGTTGCCCGGTTGATGGAGGAAGACAAAAAAACAACAGAACAATCGGTTGTTCTCAGGTTTTCCGTATCGGATACAGGTATCGGGATTCCCGAAGACAAACTGGATGTTTTGTTTTCAAAATTTACCCAGGTGGATACGTCGACAACCCGGCAATTTGGTGGTACCGGGCTGGGACTGGCCATCTCCAGACAGCTGGTGGAAATGATGGGCGGTACAATCGGGGTTCGGTCTAGGGAAGGCAGCGGTTCGGAATTCTGGTTTACGGCCTCTTTCAGAAAGCAGGAGGAACAGGCCTCTCAAAAAAATGGATTGTTTGCCGAGTTGGCTGATGTCCACGCATTGATAGTGGATGATAATGCCACCAGCAGTGAAATCCTTATGACCTGTATGACATCCTGGGGCATGCGGCCCGAACAAGTATCGGATGGCCCGACGGGACTTAAGGTCCTCCACCGCGCCCAAGCGGATGAAGATCCATTTCAGATCGCCATTTTGGATATGCAGATGCCGGGAATGGATGGAGAAAACCTGGGCCGGGCCATCAAGAAAGATGAGCTGCTAAAGGACACTCGGCTCGTGATGCTCACCTCACTGGGCAAAGAAGATGATGCCCGCTATTTTCAACAAATGGGTTTTTCCGCCTATGCAGTGAAGCCGATCCGGCAGGAAGCTTTTAAAAAAGTGCTGTCCCGGGTCCTGAGCGAAGTCCCAGAATCTGTAAATGTGCAGTACATTCCTGCTTTTCCCTTTCCGACTGAAGACAAAACCCCCCGGTTTTCCGAATATAATGTCCGTATTCTGCTCGTGGAAGACAACTCCACAAACCAGATGGTGGCCCTGGGTATATTGATGAATCTTGGACTGTCTGTAGATGTGGCCGCAAATGGCCAGGAAGCGTTCGAGGCATTCACCACAGCTCCTTATGACCTTGTGTTCATGGATTTACAGATGCCGGAAATGGATGGATTTGAGGCCACCAGCAGGATCAGATCCTTTGAATCGACTACCGGCCGTCATGCGGTCCCCATCATCGCCATGACCGCGCATGCCATGACCGGGGACCGAGAAAAATGCCTGGCAGCCGGTATGGACAGTTATGTGACCAAACCCATTGACCCCGGAATATTGGCGGAAGAATTGGCAAAATGGCTGATAAAACCTCCCTGCTCCGGTAGGACTCCAGAATCAACAGGTGATGCTGCACCACAACGGGAAGTTGCCTCTGATATCTTTGACCGGCAGGGATTTTTGCAGCGGATGATGGACGATGAAGAACTGGCGGATACCATTCTATTGGGATTTCTGGAGGATATGCCAAAGCAGATCGGTATGCTTCAACGTCTGATTGAACAAGATCAGCCGGAACAGGCGGGCAGTCAGGCCCACAAAATAAAAGGGGCTGCAGCAAATATTTCTGCCAGAGCCATGGAGCAGATTGCCCTTTCCATGGAAACTGCCGGCAAAAAAGGTGATCTGGTGCAGTTAAACACCTTGATGCCCCAGTTGGAAACCCGGTTTGATGAATTGAAAACCATGTTGACTCAATAGAAAATGGATCGCAGCATTATCAAATAAAGAGGGTATTCACATGATACATGGAAATCCGTCATACAACTCGCTGAAATACGACATAGCGGCATTGCAGAAAAGTAAAGATCTGTTTCATGCCATTTTTGAAGGCTCCCGTGATGCGATTTTCATTACAGATGAAAACAAACACTTTGCATATGTCAATCAGGCAGCTTGTGCACTGACCGGATATACAAAACAGGCACTTCTCTCAATGAGCATTCCGGATCTGCACTCCCCCGGAGATATGAAAAATTTTGAGAAATTCTTTGATGGTATTCTCGGTGGCAAGACATCCATTTCAGAAGCGGATATTATTCGTAAAGACGGCACCAAAGTACCGACGGAGTTCAGCAGCACCGTTGTTACCATTAGTGGAAAAAAATTCATGCACACCACGGCAAGAGATGTGTCCACCCGAAAACAGGCCGAAGCGTTACTCAAAGAAAATGAAAACCGGTATAAACTTTTGTCTGATGCCACATTTGAAGCCATTTTCATCTCTGAAAACGGGATTTGCATCGGCCAGAACAACACAGCTTCCCGAATATTTGGATATACCGAAGCCCAGGCTCTGGGACGAATGGCCACGGACTGGATTCACCCGGATGATCAAGAACAGGTCAAAAAAAACATGTCATCAGGGTTTGAAGGCCCTTATGAAGTCAAGGCCTTACGCAGTGACGGTTCAGCATTCCATTGCAGTATTCAAGGCCGCAACTATACCCATAAAGGCAGGAACCTGCGAATTACTGCTCTGCGGGATATCTCGGACAGAAAACAGGCAGAAGCGGAAAGGGACCAGTATCAGGCCCAGCTGGTTCAAACACAGAAAATGGAAGCTATAGGTGCGCTGGCAGGTGGTATCGCCCATGACTTCAACAATATCCTGTTTCCCATTATAGGTCATACTCAAATGCTTTTGAATGATACCACGGAAGATGGTCCTATGCGCAACAGCCTTTCCGCTGTTTATACTAGCGCGATGCGGGCCAAAGGACTGGTCGAACAGATTCTGACATTTTCCCGGCAGGAAAAAATCGAACCCCGATTAATGAAAATACAGCCCGTTGTCAAAGAGATCATTAAACTGCTCCGCTCCACCATTCCAACAACCATAAGCATAAAACAGGAAATATCCGCCGTGCTGGGTCCCATCAAAGCAGATCCTGTTCAAGTGCATCAGCTCGTTATGAATCTGGCAACCAATGGGTATCATGCTATGGAAGAGAACGGCGGTGAGCTTACGATAGGTCTGAAAGAGGTGACGCTGGGTGAATATGATACAGGCTGTTTTGATCTGGTCTCTGGAGATTATGCGCGTCTGACAGTATCAGATACCGGTTCAGGTATGGACAAAGCCCTGTTGGAAAAAATTTTCAATCCGTTTTTCACCACAAAGGAAAAAGGCACGGGGATGGGTTTGTCTGTGGTTCACGGTATAGTAAAAGGCATGGAGGGCACCATCCAGGTGTTCAGTGAACCCGGCAAGGGCACCAGATTCTGTGTTTACCTGCCATTGGAAAAAGCCCCCCTTGCAGATGAGGGTATTCCACAGAATGTATCGATCCCGGAGGGCACTGAAAATATCCTCCTGGTGGACGATGATGAAACCATCATCGACATGGAAAAGCAGATGCTGGAGCGGCTGGGGTATCGGGTAGCATCACGCACCAGCAGTATTGAAGCACTTGAGGCATTCAAAGTAGATCCTTTCAAATATGATCTGGTCATTTCAGATGTGGCCATGCCCAAACTGCCTGGTGATAAGCTTTCTGCGGAATTGATCCGGTTACGGCCGGATATCCCCATATTGCTTTGTACAGGCTTCAGCCAGAAGATGACCGAAGAAAAAATGCAGGTGCTTGGTGTCAGAGGGCTGTTAATGAAACCCGTGGTCTTGATGGAATTGGCCCAGAAGATCCGGAAGATATTGGATCAGAAATGATAAAGGCTACTGGAAAAATATTATCCTGATTTTAACATTTATAAAGTATAAAGAAGGTTTTCATGCTTTCACAATTAAAAGAATATGTTTTAAACCATGAAGATTGGCTGATGGAGAGAATCCTGAAATATGCAAAGCAAAGAAATTATACAAAGTATACTTCAACTTTGAAAGAAGCATGGAGACTTTCTATTTCAGGATTATCAACCTCCTTAGTTGATGCTTTGAATATGAAAGGTCAAGATCTTGAGTTGGGACCGCACGATGAATATATTTCTGACCCTGCTTCACATTTCGGAATAATTGAAGCTCAGAGACACAGACAACGAGGTATCAGCATAGACATGTTCTTAGGACTTATGAAATATTATCGGCAGTCCTATTCTGATCTAATACGTGAATCGAATTTTGAAAGTAATACAAAATTTCAATATGAACAAATCATCAAAAGATTCTTTGATCGTGTAGAAATAGGATTTTGCACAAAATGGGCATCCGCAAAAGAAGATGACATTGTTAAAGAGTTGCAGTGTAGCAATCGGAATATGACAAATGAAAAGAATAAATACCTCACCATTTTTGAAAGTTTGTCAATGCCCGTTTTTATAGTGGATTTGGATGGGACCATAGAAAATATGAATCATGCCGCATCTGGAATTCTAAATTATGATACTGCTCCAGGAAAACAATATTATGGTGAAAATGATAAAGATAAAATACTTTTTGTTGAAGCATTCCCTTGGTTAGAAATATTTTTCAGCAAATTTATGACAGGCAATAAAAAGCAAAAAATATTTGAAACGGCTCTAAGCGATAAAGGTCAATTTTTCTTCATCTCTTTTTCACGCTCTCTTGATATTTCGGGTAAGTTTTCCAACACCATAGTAATTATCGAAGATATTACAAAAAGAAAAATTATGGAAAAAGAATTAGAAAAGCTTGCGACAACAGATCCTTTAACCGGAGCCAAAAATAGAAGATCTTTTCTGAATTTATTTGAAAAGGAAATAAAAAGGTCCAAAAGATATAATTACAGTTTAGCACTTCTTATGATGGATATAGATCATTTCAAAAAAATTAATGACAATTTTGGCCATGATACCGGGGACAAGATATTAAAATTACTGGTAGCCAAGAGTCACAGTGTTTTAAGAGATTCAGACCTTTTCGGCAGATGGGGAGGAGAAGAATTTATTATAATGCTTCCTGAGACTA
>JAABTU010000028.1 GCA_011389715.1 Desulfotignum sp. | reverse complement strand
TTGAAAAAAATCCCAAAGATCCCCAGTTTTTTAAAAGCCGGCGGTCTGTAGGCTATATTTTTGATCACACCTGATCTTCTTTATCGGACAGGACGGCATATGCTTCCTGAATGGCCTGGAATGGCCGGTGATTTCCTTTGTAGTGATCAGGATGGTATTCTTTTGCAAGTCTGCGGTAGGCATCTTTGATGTCTGCCTGGCTGGCATCGGATGTAATGCCTAAAACAAGGTAATAATCCTGTGGCATGATATCACCTCCTGGCGGAAATATCTCTTACCAGTTCTTTTTATCCGGTTTCATACACAAACCCATGGTTTCTGAAGTGTTTTGTTCTATGCGTGGAATTAAAGTAGAATGATCCCATTATTTTGTCAATAAAAAAATTATTAGTAATGAAAATTTCCCTTGACATGAAATCGGCCTGTTTTATTTTGGTGGCATACAAGGAGAAAATGGGAATAATACGCCCGGAATATAATTTAAAAACAATAGGTTGCAATCTATATACTGCGTGACCATTAACCCTGTAAAAAGCAAGGAGGTGGCATATGGATATGAAAAAACTTGAACCGTGGAACTGGTTGCAGAAGTCTTATGGGAATTTCCAACGGGTTCTGTCTCTGCCTGAGGATGCTGACTAGGACAATGTGAGTGCCAGATTCAGAAACGGCATTCTCCAGGTGAAGATTCCAAGAAAATCTCTGCCTGCCCCTGAGGTCCGGCAGATTGAGATCCAGTCACAGTGATGAACAGAATAAAAAAATTATATTACTAATCATGACTTATAAAAAAAATAATAGCCAGGTATTGACATGGACTCTTTGATAACTAAATTCTGCTCAAAGAGTCAGGAAGGTGAAAGCAGCGGCAGGTTCTTACGCACGCAGCACAAACAGACAGGATTTCATGACAGTGTCGCATACAGTGCAATCACATGCCGGCTTTCACAAATAACAAACCATAAAATATAATAAAGGAGGATGTGTCATGTTTACAAGATTGAGCGATATAGACAGATTGTTCGGAACCATGGACCTGCTCCGGCAGCGGCTGGACAATTTAAACACCGACTATGGCCGTCCTTATGGGACCAGATGGCTTATGGATGAAGGGTTTCTCCGGGCCAATCTGTACCAGACCGGTGATGGCTTTGAAATGCGGTTGGAAGTTCCGGGCATGGAAAAAGAATCTCTGAACATCAAAATTCAGGGAAATTATCTGGAAATTTCCGGTTCCCGGGATCAGAAGCTGCCCGAAGGATACAAGGTGCACAAGACGGAAAGGGTGAACGGTACCTTTTCCCGCAGCTTTACCCTGCCCGATGATGTGGACGGCAACCGGGTGGAAGCCACCTTGAAGAACGGTATACTCTATTTGAGCCTGCCCAAGTCCGAGGCGGCAAAACCCAGGCAGATCACCATCAACTAAACCGAAAATATTTCATTGCCCATGGAACTTAAGACCATCGTATATTTATGGAGGCGTATCATGGATAAAAAGACTGAAATCGCAAAAAGAGACGATCAGAATATCGAAAAAACACGGGAATTGTACGAAGTCGCACCGGCTGTGGATATCTATGAAAATGAAGACGAAATCCTTTTGTATGCAGACATGCCCGGTGTGGTAAAAGATGAACTTTCCGTGAACATAGACAATGGCAGGCTTTCCCTGTCAGGTGTAAGAAAACTGGAAACCAGCGGGGCAGCTTCCTGGGAAGAGTTCGGGACTGTGGAGTTTGTCCGCAATTTCTCCGTGCCCCAGACCATTGATGTGGAAAAGGTAGAAGCAGAATTGAAAAACGGGGTGCTCGCCCTGCACATGCCCAAATCAGAGGAAGCCAAACCCCGACAGATTGAGATCAAGACCGCATAATGCGTATTTGTAAAAACAAAACCCGGAGATGTTGATCCTCCTTTGACATGCCATAACGCCGAACCGGGAAGTCTTCTCCGGGTTGCTTCCCGGTTTTTCTCTGATGCCAGCGCTGCAACGATCAATTGTGTTTAAAAATATCCCCGTAAACAAGTCCTATGGCATATTGGTTGTCCAGATGCGATGACCAGGTAAGAACGTTTTGCTTTTGGCCATGGTAATAGATTTGTCCTTCTATAACCGCCACACTGTGCAGGCTTTCATTAAAACCCAGGCCTACATATTTTAAGAATGCTTCTTTTAAGGTCCAGTTTGCAAAAACTGCCCGGGCTTCTGCAGGCATGTGGGCAATCTCCTCTGTGGTAAACGCGATTTTCATAAACGATGGTTCCGGCAGTCCTCCGATCTTTTCAACATCAATACCCAGGCCAATGCCGGGATCCCGGCCCATAACCGCAGCCGTATAATCGCCGCTGTGGGACAGGGAAATGGGAATCTGCGGAAACTGTGGCAGATAAGGTGCGCCTTTCTCTTTGTATGCAATTTGGATGTCCGCCAGGGACATGTCCAGTTCCAGGGCATCTTTTACCAGGATTTTTACGGCAAACCGGCCGCAGATCCATTCCACTTGCTTTTTCAACGCCCTGAACCGGTTGACCTGAACCATCTCATCATCCGACAGAAACTGCTTCGCAAACATCGGATGGTCAAATACCCGGTTTTTCATGGATTGACCATCCGGCTGCATCCCGGGACGAAACACCGCATCCCGAATATCTGAAATTTTGGCGGTCTGAACAATAATCGGTTTTTCAGTATGTCCGGGCAGACAGATGGACCGTCGGTGATGGATATCCGGGTTGTATCTCATGCCAATAACAGTACCTCATGATTTGGTTTTGGGAATCATTGCCCAAATGTCCGGGAATGTCAAATTATCGGCATTTTTTTCGAAAATAGTGGTGGTGAGTTGCCGGGGGCGGTGTAAGAACCGCCCCCGGGAAAATCCATGCCAAAGCTATGCCCGGCATGGATCAGTGTTTATTTGACCAGGGCTTTGTGGCTGGTGATCAAATTGCCCACCACATCGGAATCCGCCAGGGTGGAGATATCCCCCAGCTGGTCATATTCATTGGTGGCGATCTTGCGCAGGATCCGCCGCATAATCTTGCCGGACCGGGTCTTGGGCAGCCCGGGTGAAAAATTGATGATATCCGGGGTGGCAATGGGGCCGATCTCATCTCGCACGTGCTGTTTGAGTTCCCCCAGCAGCTCCGGGGCAGGTTTTGCACTGACCACCAGGGTGACAAAGGCGTAGATGCCCTGGCCCTTGATGTCGTGGGGATAACCGATGACCGCAGCCTCGGCCACCAGCGGGTGGCTCACCAGTGCGGATTCCACTTCTGCCGTGCCCATGCGGTGGCCGGACACGTTGATGACATCATCCACCCGTCCGGTGATCCAGAAATACCCGTCCTCATCACGGCGGCAGCCGTCCCCGGCAAAATAGTATCCTTCAAACATCTGGAAATACACCTTTTCAAACCGGTCATGGTTGTTGTAGACCGTGCGCATCTGCCCGGGCCAGGGTTCCTTGAGGGCCAGGATCCCGTCGCAGGCGCCTTCCAGTTCTTTTCCCTCTTCATTGAGCAGCACCGGTTTGACCCCGAAAAAAGGCAGGGTGGCGGACCCGGGTTTCTGGTCGATGGCATAGGGCAGGGCAGAGATCATGATGCCGCCGGTTTCGGTCTGCCACCAGGTGTCCACGATGGGGCAGCGCGCTTTGCCCACATGGGTGTGGTACCAGCGCCAGGCTTCCGGGTTGATGGGTTCTCCCACCGATCCCAGAAGGCGCAGGGAGGAGAGGTCATATTTTTCCACCCACTCCTCTCCCTGGGCCATGAGTGCCCGGATGGCGGTGGGCGCGGTGTAGAACTGGTTCACCTGCCACTTGTCCACCGTGGCCCAGAACCGGCCCGGGTCCGGATAGGTGGGCACCCCTTCGAACATCAGACTGGTGGCGCCCTGGGACAAAGGGCCGTACACAATGTAGGAGTGGCCCGTAATCCAGCCGATGTCTGCGGTGCACCAGTAGATGTCGCCGTCATGGTAGTCAAAGATATATTTAAAGGTGGTGCCGGTATACACCATGTACCCGCCCACATTGTGCTGGACCCCCTTGGGCTTGCCGGTGGAGCCCGAGGTGTACAAGATGAACAGCGGGTCTTCCGCATCCATCCACTCCACAGGACAGTCGGGTGACTGGGCATCTGCGGCCTCGTGCCACCACACATCCCGGTCCGGAACCATGTCGATGGCAGTTCCGGTGCGTTTCACCACAAAACAGGTGTCCACCTGGTGGCCCCGGTCCCTGCACAGGGCCATGGCCCTGTCCGCTGCGGTCTTCAAGGGAACCGCCTTGGCCCCGCGCATCACCCCGTCCGTGGTCACCAGCACCCGGCACAGGCTGTCTTCGATCCGGTCAGCCAGTGCTTCAGCGGAAAACCCGCCGAACACAATGGAATGAATCGCCCCGATCCGGGCACAGGCCAGCATGGTAGCGGCCAGTTCCGGGACCATGGGCATGTATATGGCCACCCGGTCTCCCTTGCCCACCCCTTTTTCCCTGAGGGCATTGGCAAACCGGCACACCTTTTCATGGAGCTGCCCGTAGGAGATGGTCAAATCTTCTCCCACCTGGTTGCCTTCCCAGATCAAAGCGGTCTGGTCCTTTCGTTCCGGCAGGTGCCGGTCCAGGCAGTTGTATGCCATGTTGGTCTTTCCATTGATAAACCATTTGATGGAGATGGGGCCTTTGGACAAATGAAAGTTGTATTCCCGGACCGAGTCCCATTTTTTTTCCCAGTAAAAGTTTGCTGCCATGTCTGCCCAGAAGGTATCCGGGTCATCCATGGACAGTCTGTACATGGCCTGGTATTCATCCATGGTTTTTATCCAGGCATTTTTCCGAAATTCGTCAGAAGCGTGAAATAGATTCTGGGTCATGATACTCTCCTTTTTCAGATGCGGTTCAGCAAAAATACGGGGTTATGGGGTTCAGTTACAGCTGCAGGCCGGGTATGGTTATCAGTTTTTTCCAGGCACCGGCACCGGGATACCCAGAAACGGGGTGTCGGTTCTGGTTTCCGGGGCCTTTGTCACCAGTGCCAGCACAGCACCTATCAACAGCAGAGCCGCTGCCAGGATATAGGCCATTTTGGGGGTGCCGGTATAGGCCACGATCATCTGGGATACCCGGGGAAAAATAAACCCGCCGATCCCCCAGGCGGAAAATACCAGGCCGTAGTTGACTCCGAAGTTTTTCAACCCGAAAAAATCCTTGGTGGCCGACGGGAACAAAGACAGATTGGTGCCGTAATTGAACCCGATAAAGGTGGCGGCCATCACCAGAAGAATCACTTGACCCGAAGCGATGAACATAAGTGAAAAGATGATCAGGGCCTGAAAACTGAGCATGATGAACAGGGTATTGGCCCGGCCGATCCTGTCGGACAGAATCCCTGCCACCACCCGGCCGGAAGCGTTGCCCACAGCCATGAGGGCCACCACGATCCAGGCCAGGGACCCCATGCCGGACTTGGCCATACCGGCCACACTGCCGATGATCATGAGTCCTGCGCCAGACCCCACGCAGAACATGATCCACAGTTTGTAAAAGGTGCCGGTTTTCATCATCTCGGAAGGAGAAAAATCAATGCCGGCGGGTGTGGCAGGTTTTGTGGCCGTGGCCCGGGCATCCGGATGCACATATCCGGCCGGCGGGTTGACCAGAAACTGGGCCAGAAAACAGACCACCACCAGAAAGGCCACACCGAAAATCAGCATGGACTGGCTCAGCCCGAACCGAAAGATCAGCCAGGTCCCCAGGGGTGCGATATACACGGATGCCAGGCCGAATCCCGCCACCACAATGCCGGCGATCATGCCGGTTTTGGCCGGGGGAAACCATTTGATGGCCGGCGGGGTAGCAGATGCATACCCGAACCCCAGGCCCGCGCCCATGAGGACCCCGAATCCCAGGATCCAGACGATCCAGGAGGTGGAAAATGCAATGAGAATCAGGCCGGCCCCGGTCAGGACACCCCCCATGATGGCTGTCATCTTTGGTCCTGTTTTGTCCTGGACCCGGCCGGCCAGAATCATGGCAAAGGCAAACACCAGACAGCACACAGCATATGGGTCGTTCAATGCGGCCAGGTTCCAGTCGAACCGCCCGTCCCCGGCCACAATGGATTCTTTGATGGATTCCTTGAAAATACTCCAGGTGTATAAAATCCCCAGGGCCAGGTTGATGCCCAGACCGGCAAATGTGACCCGCCATCCAATGTTTTTTACCTCTTTCATGATGTGCTCCTTGATGAAAACTGGTTTGCGGTGCAGGCGCCATTCTTTTGCCTGCTTCCTGAAAGTCATTCATTTTCTATAGGAGCAATCAGCGTGCCACAGGATAAATATTATTTAACATATTGATTTTATTAATTAATTTATCTAAAATGGGTGGTTATGCAAGAACGGTATTTCTACAATAAAAATTGTACAAAACAGAAGTTCTGCACATACAGGCAAAAGGGGTAAGCAGGAGGGGCGGAGGGTATGGACCGTATTACAACCAAAGTTGTGAATACAACCCAGGTTGTGGGATTTTCGGGTCCCTGCCGGCGCAACCCCAGGGGCGGTTTGTGAACCGCCTCTGCATATTTGGACCGGTTTTCCCTTTATTTTCGTATTTTCTGGAGCCGCTTGCTCAAAGCCTGCTGGGAGATGCCCAGGATTTTGGCGGCAGCCGACTGGTTGCCGTCGGCCTGCTCCATGGCTTTTTCCACCAGGATATTGGAGGCCTGCTTCAGGGTGGGCAGGCTGTTGCCGGTTTCCAGGGCAGGGGCGGTGCTTTCCGGAGTATCTTCTTTTTTTGTCAGGTCCAGTCCCTTGAACAGGTCTGCTGTGATGGGGCCTTTTTTATACCGGGACAGGGCATCATGGACCATGGATTTGAGTTCTCTGATATTGCCTTTGAAGGGATAGGTTTCCATCTGTTCAATAAGGGTCTTGGGAATATCAGGAATGGGTTTTTCCAGTTCTACGGCTGCCTGGCACACAAACCGGTCCAGCAGCAGGGGCAGATCCAGCAGACGTTCCCGCAGGGGCGGCAGGGTCAGGGTGTGGGTGGACAGGCGGTAAATGAGATCTTTTCTGAATTTGTTTTGTTTTTCCAGGGCCCAGAGATCCTGGTTGGTGGAGGCGATGATCCGGGCATCGGAATGCCTGGTTTTATCAGATCCCAGGGCCAGGTAGTCGCCTTCCTGGAGCAGGCGCAGCAGCTTGACCTGGGAGGTCATGGCCAGGTCTCCGATTTCATCCAGAAACAGGGTGCCGCCGGCTGCTGCCTCTATCAGCCCGGACCGGGCTTTGTCCGCACCGGTAAAGGCCCCTGGTACATGGCCGAACAGGGTGTCGGAAAACACATTGTCATCCAGGCCGGCCACATTCACCACCACCAGTCTGCCTTTGCGGCTGCTTAGGGTGTGGATGCACTGGCCGATCAGTTCCTTGCCCACCCCGGTCTCGCCGCAGATGAGCACCGGCTGCAGGGACGGGGCAATGGCTTCCACATAATGGAAAATGGCATGCATTTTTTTGTCCTGGGTGATGATGTGCCGGAAGGCGGCGGGGTTTTTGATCTGGGCGAACAGGTTCTGGTGCAACGGCTTTTTGCCGGTCTCCCCGGTCTCATCCATGGCCAGGGCCTGTTTGACTGCCGCCACCAGCCGGTCTTCCTCCACCGGCTTGACCACATAATCTAAGGCACCGATCTTCATGCACTGCACTGCCGTGTCCACTTCTATGGTTCCGGTGAGCACGATAACAGGAATCCGCGGCCAGGTTTTGCGGATAATCTTGAGGAGCCGTCCCCCGTTGATGTGGGGCATGTTCAGGTCCAGGAGAATCAGGCCCGGGATCTCCCGCTCCATGTGGCGGATCACGTCTCTGGCATCATTGATGGTGATGATGTTGTCAAACCCGGCCATGCGCAGGGTGGTGTCCACTGCCACCAGGATTTCAGGTTCATCATCCACTACCAGGATGGGTTTGTCCATTGCCGTATTGTCCATGTTCTTTTTATAATTTATTTTTCTTTGCAGGGCAAGCGGATACTGGCGGTAAATCCCAGGCCCGGCTCAGATGAAAATTCCAGAATCCCCAGAAGATCAGAGATGATTTTTTCCGAGATAAAAAGGCCCAGGCCTGTGCCGCCGTCATCCCTGCGGGTGGTGAAAAACGGGTCGGTTATTTTTTCCAGTATTTCCGGCGCCACCCCCGGGCCGGAGTCGGAAATATCTATGAAAACAACATTTTTGTGCTGGTTC
>JAABTU010000027.1 GCA_011389715.1 Desulfotignum sp. | reverse complement strand
GCTGGCACTGAAAATGGATGAAGCAGCCATGCAAAAATGCATGGACCAGACCACCTTGGCCCTTTCCAGGGTTTGTTGCCCGGTATTCCTGGTCACCAATGAAGTGGGGTACGGGATTGTGCCGGAAAACAGCCTGGCAAGACGGTTTCGGGACATGGCCGGCCTGGTGAACCAGCATATGGCAAAAACGGCAGATCAGGTGGTGCTCACCGTGGCCGGGATTGCCGTTACTATCAAACCAAAGGATGGCATATGAAATACCGGCATCTGTTCGGCCCGGTGCTGTCACGGCGCCTGGGAATCTCTTTGGGGGTGGATCTGGTAACCCACAAGATCTGCAGCCTGAACTGTGTATATTGTGAATGCCAAAATACCACCCTTCTGACAAAAGCGCGTAAAGAATATGTTTTCTGTGGCACCGTGTGCCGGGAACTTGACCATTACTGGGCACATAATGAAGATCCGGATTATATTACCTTTTCCGGATCAGGTGAGCCCTGCCTGAACCTGGCCTTGGGACAGGTGATTGCCCATATCAAAAAAAACAAACCCTGCATGCGGGTGGCAGTGCTCACCAATGCCACCCTGATGTCTGATCCCGGGGTACGTGCCGACCTGGCCCTGGCCGATATTGTGGTGCCGTCTCTGGATGCGGTATCCCAAAAGGTATTCAATCGCATCAACCGGCCCTGTTCCGGTATCCAGCCGGCAGAAATTGTGGATGGTATTGCCGGGTTTGCCAAGGATTTTAGCGGCGAGATCTGGCTGGAAATATTCATTCTGCCGGGGATGAATGATACAAGAGAAGAACTGCAACTGCTCAAGGCAGCCATCAGAAAGATACAGCCCCACCGGGTCCAGCTCAACACCCTTGACCGGCCGGGCACGGTTGACACCCTCACACCGGCTTCCCCGGATGAACTGGACCGGGTGATCCGTATCCTGGATGAAAAAAATGTGGAGATCATTGCCCGGGCAGGCACTAGGAACAAAGGTACAAAGGCTGCGGATCCGGCTTCTGCGGTGCTGGAAACCATTCACCGCAGGCCCTGCACAAAAGAAGATCTGGCCGCTATACTGGTACTGCCGGCAGAAGAAATAGATCTGCTGCTGGCCGATCTTTCAGCAGCAGGGCGCATTACCTCCAGAACCCAGGCCAGGGGGGTGTTTTTTTTCACCCGGAAAGAATAGCCATGACCTTCCCCAAAACAACCGGGTTTTTGTCGGATCTGCAGTCCTGTCTTCTGTTTTTAACGGTTTTGCCGGCGGGCCGGCATGCTGCTTATTCGCCCATGGGCATGATCCGTTTTTTCCCGGTGACGGGCCTTATACTGGGAAGCCTGCTTGTGCTCACCGATCTTGCAGCCTCGTGGCTGTGGCCTTTGCCTGTGGCTGCCCTGGCAGATGTGCTCTGCCTGGTGATTCTCACCGGGGCATTTCACCTGGACGGCTTAGGGGATACGGCAGACGGCATTTTCAGCCACAGGTCCCGGCAGCGGGCCCTGGAGATCATGAAGGACAGCCGCACCGGCATGATGGGGCTTGTGGCCGTGGTCTGTGTCCTGGCCATGAAGGTGGCAGGTATATATGCGGTGAAAGTTGCTTTTGGCACCGGTCAGGCCCTGCTGGTCCTGCTGCTGGTACCTGCATATGCCAGGGCATCCATGATTTTCGGCATCCGGTTTCTGGACTATGGCCGCATTGGTACCGGCACCGGCCTGGACCTGTTTACGTCTCCTTTGGGAGCAAAAGATTTTGTCTATTGCCTGATCCCCCTGTTTTTATCTGTGTTTTTGGGGTATAACGGCCTGGTTCTGAACCTGTTGTTCGGAATCAGCTGTCTGGGTATTTTATGGTTTTACAAAAAAAAGATGAACTGTATCACAGGGGATATGCTCGGGGCCATGACAGAGATTGTGGAAGCAATTTTGTTTCTGGGCTGCGGGGCCGCTTTTCTGTGAAAAGGATCGTATTATGATTATCGGTCATGGCGGCAACACAGCAGGGCTGGCAGAAGAACTGGGATGCTCTGCAGAGGAGATCATCGACATGAGCGCCAACCTCAACCCTTTGGGGCCGCCGGAACGGATAAAAACCGTTATTATGGAGAACCTGTCAGCCATCCATGCGCTTCCTGAGCCGGACGCAGGTTCCATGACCCGGGGGTTTGCCCGGTTTCACGGTATTGATCCGGATACCGTGATTGCCGGCAGCGGCACCACCTGGTTTATCTATACCATCCCTAAGGCCCTGGATGCGAAAAAGGTTGTGATCCTGGGACCCACCTATTCTGATTACGCAGATGCCTGTACTATGCAGGGCATTGCCCCTGCCTTTTGCATGGCCAGAGCAGAAGACGGCTTTTTACCCGATCTGGAAGCGGTGTCAGATATGGCTGCCAGGGCAGACCTGGTATTTATCTGCAACCCCAACAACCCCACCGGGGTGCTGGTAGAAAAAGAATTCATCACCACCCTGGCACGCAGGCACCCTGATGTGTGTTTTGTGGTGGATGAATCCTACCTTCCTTTTGTGGAGGGAGCCGGCGACATTTCCCTGGTACAGGACAGATCATATGACAACCTGCTGGTATTGTCCTCCATGTCGAAAATTTTCACCATTCCCGGGCTGCGCACCGGCTTTTTAAGCGGGGCAAAGCATCTGGTTGACAACGTCATGCATTATTACCAGCCATGGAGTGTCAATGCGCTGGCCCAGGTTGTGATCACAGATATATTTGACCACCCGGAACAGATTGTGCCTTTTTATGAAAAAACCCGGGCCTATATTGCCGGGGAAAAAAAGAGATTTCTGGATACGGTGGCAGATCTGAAGGGTATTGTGCCAGTTCCTGGCCACACCTGTTTTATCCTGGCAAAGCTGCTGCACCACACCGCACCACTGGTGTGCCGGCAGGTGGGTGCAGACAGGATCCTGATCCGGGACTGCAGCAATTTTACCGGCCTTGGCCATCGGTATGTGCGGTTTTCCCTCAAGGACCGGAAAACCAATATGGCGCTGGCCTGCAGCATCCAGAAGGCCCTGACCAGTGGTTGAGGCTGCCTGGTATATATTTTTCGCCGCCTTTGTCCTGGATTTTTTTCTGGGTGATCCCCGCAAACTGCCCCATCCGGTGGTATACATGGGCCGGGCCATTGGGTTCTTTGAGCCCCGTTTCCGGCGGTTTGTTATCAATCAGTTTACAGCGGGCGTGTTATTTGCCGTTTTTTTGATTCTTTGCGCCTATTTTCTGGCCCTGGCCCTGGTCTGGTCAGCCGGCCGGATCCATTTGCTTTTTGGCCTGGGGATCCAGGTGCTGCTGCTGTTTTACTGTTTTTCCGTCAAAAGCCTGAAAGATGCAGCCCTTGCTGTTGCACAGCCCCTTGGGGCAAAAGATCTGCCCAGAGCCCGGCGCAACCTGTCCATGATTGTGGGCAGAGAAACCCGGAGCCTGGATGAACCGGGCATAACCCGGGCTGCGGTTGAAACGGTGGCGGAAAATTTTGTGGACGGGTTTTTGTCCCCGCTTTTCTGGGCACTGGTGCTGGGAGTGCCTGGTGCTGTGGCCTATAAAATGGTCAACACCCTGGATTCCATGGTGGGATATAACAATGATATTTATGCTTTGTTCGGGCGGGCAGCCGCCCGCATCGATGATGCAGCCAATTTTGTTCCGGCCAGACTGGCGGTTCTTGTGATTGCCGCCGCAGCCGTTTTTGTGCCCGAAGCATCCGGTGCCGGGGCGTTGAAAACCGGATTTTCCCAGGGTCGGCAGCACAAAAGCCCCAACGCAGGATTTCCTGAGGCTGCCTTTGCCGGGGCCTTGCTTATCTGTCTGGGCGGACCTGGTACCTACCACGGCAGACAGGTGGACAAACCCTATATTGGCACTGCCTTTGATGATCCGAAAATATCTTCCATTGTTTCTGCCTGCAGGCTCATGCAGGCAGCTGCGGTGACAGGGCTTTCGGCCGCCATTTTCCTGGCTGCACTCTACCAGGCTGCAGGGGTGGGATAATGAAAAAGAAGCGGTTGTTCCGCCTGGGCACCACCTCATTCATATACCCGGACCATATTATTCCCAATGTCCGCAAAACAGGTGCTTTTTTTGATGAGATCGAACTGCTGGTGTTTGAAAGCATGCCTGGGGCCGTGCTGCCCACCCGCACCCAGATTGCTGAGCTGGCACATCTGTCCCGGGATCTGGGTGTGGGGTATAATGTGCATCTGCCCACAGATGTCAGCCTCACCGGCAGTGCGGCAAAAGACCGGCAAAAAGCGGCTGATACCATTGCCCGGGTGGTGGAATTGTGTGCACCATTGTCTCCTTCCACCCACACCCTTCATCTGGAAATGGGTTTTCAAACAGAAAAAAAAGATGTGGCTGCCTGGCAGGCACTTGCCCTGGACGGCCTGGATCGTCTGGTGCCGCTGCTGCCGGCCCCCGGGGTGATATCCCTGGAAACCCTGGATTATTCTCCTGCCCTGCTGCAGCCTTTGGCAGAAACCCATGATCTCATGATATGTATTGATGCAGGCCACCATTTCCGGTATGGGTATGATCTGGCACACAGTTTTGCGGTTTTCAGGGACCGTCTGGCCCTGGTCCATCTCCATGGTGCTGCCTGTCTGGAAAAAGGGATGAAAGACCATATCAGCCTGGACCATCTGGACCCGCACCAGATGCATCTGGTGCGCAGCCTGCTGGCTGACTGTGAAGGAACTGTGAGCCTGGAGGTGTTTAACCGTCAGGACCTGAACCGTTCCCTGGCAGTGCTATCTGACATGTTTGATGATATCCCGTCCCATTTGCCGGCTTGAACCATTCCTTTGAAATGTGGTAGGCTTCATTTATAGAAAAGAAGTTTATACAGACTGTAGCAAGAACCTTTTTTGGGGATTTGTCAGAACCAGACCTGTAAAAAATGAACTGGAAACCCATTATGTCGTTGGTGCAAAAAAGAAGAAAAACCCGTCAGATCCGTGTGGGCAATGTGCCTGTGGGATCAGATGCGCCGGTTTCGGTCCAGTCCATGACCAATACCCAGACCCGGGATGTGACAGCCACTGTCTGCCAGATCAAACGTCTGGAGGCGGCCGGGTGTGAAATTATCCGGGTGGCGGTGCCGGAAATGGTGGATGCGCTGGCCATCCGGCAGATCAAAGATCAGGTGGCCATTCCCGTGATTGCAGACATCCATTTTGATTTCAGGCTGGCCCTGGCTGCTGCTGAATCCGGGGCAGATGCGCTGCGCATCAATCCCGGCAATATCGGGGCGCACCACAAGGTGAAAAAAGTCGTGGACTGCGCAAAAGCACATGACATCTCTATCCGCATAGGGGTTAATGCCGGATCACTGGAAAAAGAGATTGCACAACGTCTGGGGGCAACTTCCGAGGCCATGGTGGAAAGCGGCCTGGCAAATATCCGGATATTGGAAGACCTGGGATTTTATGATATCAAGGTGTCATTGAAGGCATCGGATGTGGCCCGCACCGTGGCTGCCTACCAGCTGCTGGCCCAAAAAACCGATGTGCCCTTTCATGTGGGCATCACCGAGGCAGGCGGGCTGTATGCCGGCATCACCAAATCCGCCATCGGTATCGGCATGCTGTTGTCCAAGGGACTCGGGGATACCATCCGGGTGTCTCTGACCCGTGATCCGGTGGAAGAGATCCGCACCGGGTATGAAATTCTGCGGGCACTGGGTCTGCGGAACAGAGGGCCTGAGATCATCTCCTGCCCCACCTGCGGCCGGTGCCGGATTGATCTGTTTAAAATTGCACAGGATGTAGAAAAAGCTTTACTTGGGCGGGATTCTCAGATTAAAGTTGCCATTATGGGGTGTGTCGTCAACGGACCGGGCGAAGCAAAGGAAGCGGATATCGGCATTGCAGGCGCAGACGGCACAGGGATTATATTTAAAAAAGGCAGGGTGTTTAAAAAAGTGCACCAGGACCAGCTTGTGGCACAGCTGCTGTATGAAATAGACAAAATGACGCAAAATGCGGAGGATGTGAATGGGAGCAAAGAATAAAACAGCAATTACCCCCACCCGGGAAGAAGATTATGCCCAGTGGTACCAGGAAATCATCAAGGCATCGGATATGGCGGAAAATTCACCGGTCAGGGGGTGTATGGTCATGAAACCCTGGGGATATGCCATCTGGGAGAACATCATGAACCAGATGGATGCCCAATTCAAGAAAACCGGGGTTAAAAACGCCTATTTTCCTTTGTTCATCCCGTTGTCCTACCTGGAAAAAGAAGCCGAACATGTGGATGGGTTTGCCAAGGAGTGCGCTGTGGTCACCCACCATAAACTGGAAAAAGATGCAAACGGCAAACTGGTGCCGGCCGGGGAACTGGCAGAACCCCTGATTGTCCGGCCCACCTCTGAAACCATTATTGGTGAGTCCATGTCCAGGTGGACCACTTCCTACCGGGATCTGCCCATCCTGTTGAACCAGTGGGCCAATGTTGTCCGGTGGGAGATGCGTACCCGCATGTTTTTGCGAACCAGTGAGTTTTTATGGCAGGAGGGCCATACCGCCCATGCCACAAAAAAAGAAGCGGTGCAAAGAACCCTGCAGATGCTAGATCTGTATGCCGACTTTGTGGAAGAACGGCTGGCAATGCCGGTGATAAAGGGGCGGAAAACGGTTTCAGAACGGTTTCCAGGCGCAGATGATACCACCTGTATTGAGGCCATGATGCAGGACAGAAGAGCCCTTCAGGCAGGCACCTCCCATTTTCTGGGCCAGAATTTTGCCAGAGGATCCGATATCCGGTTCCAGAACGAAGACGGTCAGGAACAGTATGCCTGGACCACCTCCTGGGGAACCTCCACCCGGATGATCGGCGGCATGATCATGGTGCACTCCGATGATGACGGTCTGGTGGTGCCCCCGCGCATCGCCCCGGCACATGTGGTCATCCTGCCCATTCTCAAAAAGGGAGAAGACAACACAAAAGTGCAAGAGAGCGCCAAAGCCCTGAAAGCGGCCCTGGCTGATAAAAATTTTTACGGACGGCCGGTGGAAGTGGAAATCGATGACAGGGATATCGGTGGTGCCAGGGGATGGGACTGGGTGAAAAAAGGGATTCCTGTCCGGGTGGAGCTGGGTCCCCGGGATATTGCAAACAACACCGTGTTCATGGCCCGCAGAGACAAAGATACCAGCCACAAGGAAAGCATGGACAGGGATCTGTTCATTGCCGGCATCACAGATATTCTGGACAGTATCCAGCAGACCCTTTTCGACCGGGCCCTGGCATTTCAGAAGGCCAACACCTTTTATATCGATGCCAGACAGGAATTTTATGACCTGTATGAAAACACCGGCGGTGCCCGTAACGGTGCCTTTGTCTTTTCCCACTGGTGCGGGTCCCGGGCATGTGAGGAACAGATTAAAAAAGATCTGTCCGTCACCATTCGGTGTATTCCATTTGACAGCCCAAAAGAACACGGCCAGTGTATCTGCTGTGAAAAAGCCAGTGAACAGCGGGTGCTGTTTGCCAAGGCCTATTAACCGGATGGGTTTCACCGGCGGGACAAGATAGGGTCAGCCAATGATTCGAATCACCGACATACTGGATACCATTCTTGAATACAATCCGGACGCAGATCTGGATATCATTGACCGGGCCTATGTGTATTCCGCCCGGGTCCATGAAGGACAGGTCCGGCTGTCGGGAGAACCCTATCTTTCCCACCCCCTGGAGGTGGGAAAGATTCTGGCGGACATGCGCCTGGATGTGGAAAGCATTGCCGCAGCCCTGCTCCATGATGTCATTGAAGACACCCCGGCCAGCAAAGAAGATATCCAGGACATGTTCGGACCGGACGTGGCCCATATTGTGGAAGGGGTGACCAAGCTGTCAGCCCTGCCTTTTTCCAATAAAGTGGCCCAGCAGGCTGAGTCGTTGCGGAAAATGATTCTGGCCATGGCGGATGACATTCGGGTGGTGCTCATCAAACTGGCGGACCGGATCCACAACATGCGGACCCTTAAATACCATAAAAACCCGGATAAACAGGCAGCCATCGCCCAGGAGACCCTGGACATATACGCACCCATTGCCGCCCGGTTGGGCATATTCTGGGTCAAGCATGAACTGGAGGAAATCGCCTTTTACTACACCCTGCCGGATGAGTATGAACATATCGATGCCCTGGTGAACAGGGCAAAGGATGAAAAAGAAGCATATATCAAAGAGGTCTCCACCAGCCTCCACTATAAAATGGAGGAAATGGAACTGCCCTGTGATATCAAGGGTCGGTACAAGCAGCACTACAGCATTTACCAGAAAA
>JAABTU010000026.1 GCA_011389715.1 Desulfotignum sp. | reverse complement strand
CTGTGCCTGATTAAGCTGGGCATGAAGCTTTTCCCGCTCCGCCTCGGCCTGCCTGATTTCAGTGATATCAGAAGTAATCGTGGCAAAAAAATTCTTTCGGGGCGAAACTACGGAAATAAGAAAATGTTTATCCATGGAGGCATAGTAAGTAACAAACTCAACTGGTTCACCCGACAGAGCAACCTTGGCATACACATCCAGGTAAGGAGGTGATTCGGTTTTGTATACTCTGGTAGCGGTTTTTCCAACCGCTGTTTCCTTCGTAATGCCGGTTATCCGGGTGAAAGCCTGATTACAATCCAGAATGCGGTAGTTACAAGGCATGCCGTTGTCATCAAATAAAAGTTCGTGTAAAACCACCATCTCTGTCATGGCTGAAAACAGCGCCTGAAGTTTTTCTTCGCTCTCCTCCAAGGCTTCTTCAGCCTGCTTTTTATCAGCGATATCCTGGAAAGAACCCTGTACTTTGATGATCTTGTCTTTTTCATTTCTTACTGCCTTGCCGGTTGTTCTCACCCAGACACGTTTCCCTTTTTGGGTAATGATCTCCATTTCTTCATCGTAGGGAATGCCCTCTTTGGTGCAGGCGCTGAAAACCTGTGTGATCATTTCCCGCCATTCCGGAGCGTAGAAGTTTATGGCTTCCTGCAGAGGCGGAGCATAACCGTGGGGCATATCATGAATATCTGCCACAGCATCAGACCAGGTGCAAATATTATTTTCCAAATCAACACTCCAACCGCCGAATATTGCCGTTTCACCTGCAATCTGAAGCAGCGCATAATTTGATTTCAGTGCCTCTTCCGCCTGTTTGTGTTCAGTGATGTCGCGGATAATCGACAAAAGTAGTATTTGATGTTGAATTGTTATCGGCGCGGAATGGACTTCTACGTCACGAACCTTCCCGTCTGACAGCAAATGCTGAAATTCGAAAGTATTGGCCTTTTTATTCAAAGCATACCGCATTTTTTCTGTAATTTCTGCCGGCGATAATACATTTAATTGCTGGATTTTCATCTGAAGCATTTTTTCCAGAGGGTATCCGTAATATTGAGCGGCAGCTTGATTGGCCTTAACGATCTGGTCTGTTTTGGGATCAATAAGCAACATCACAGCGCTGTGATCCTTGAACATACCCCGGAACAGTGCCTCACTTTCGATCAGTGCTTCTTCCGTCTGCTTGCGCTCGGTGATGTCATCGCTGAAAATTGCCAGTAATATTACCTTTTTAAATTTGTCTTTTATGGGAATAATTTTTGAAAAATACCATCTATCTCCCACCTTATCTTCTATCGATTGTAAGACACCCGAATTAACAGCTTCTATACCTTTAAGCCTTCTTTTTTCTGAGACATCAATCGGGAAATGATCTGTCAAAGTTGTTCCAATCATCTCCTTTGCAGTTTTTTTCAACCGCGTTGCTGCCATTTTGGAGGCAAATATAATTTTTCCAGAAAGGTCGATAATAAAAACTCCATATGGAGCTATACTCAACAAATCATCAATTTTTACTGCATCTTTAAGCATTCATTTATCCTGTTTGGCTTTGCTTATTTATTTTTCTGACAAATTACCAGATGCGTTTTTAAATTCTTTTTAAATGGGTTATTTGAGCACAGTTTCCATCCACTTTATCGGGGATGTGTTTGTTGTGATTTCTTCAATGTCAGTCAGGGCTCCAAACCTCAAAAATATTGGAACCATGATCCCTGAACAAATCGACTATACCAGTTTTTGAATAATATGGGTATCCTTCAGGAAATTCAAGCCTGAATCCTTTGCTTTAAAGAATAATGGTTGAGTTCGGGATGAGCTCATTTAATTAAAATGATTTCCACCTATTCAAACCCGTCCCGGAGAATCTCCATGGCTTTCGAGCGAGATTTGGACTGCCATCCACTTCAAATCCCATAATAGGAACTCAGAATCATTACAGAACGGTGCTCTCCTCACCAAAAATAAACAGACCGGGCGGCACTCACCATCCATGCCGCCAGAAGGATAACGGCAATGTGTTTGAACTGTTTCATGGCGATCCTTCTTCTTGTCCGGTCTGTGCATGTTAATCAAGCAGATCTTTGCCTGACTGATCAGAAGTTTTTAAAATCATCATCATCAAAGGGAATGACCTGGTCCGGCCGTACTTCTCCGGTTTTCCCGGCCAGCATTTTTTTGCTGCCGGAGACCTGTTTATGGGTACCCAAAAAGCAATTGAAGTTGCAGACGCTGCCCTGGAACAGGTCAATACCATACGGTCTTCCATCGGATCAACACAGAACCAGCTAGCATCAACGATTAATAATCTTTCAAGTTCACAGATAAATAGTTACGCTTCAGAATCAACCATCCGGGACATTGATCTTGCTGAAGAATCCATGAATATGTCACGGATGGATACACTTTTAAAAGCACGTACCTTTGCTGCTGCGCAAGCAAATGCCTCGCAGAAAAATGTAATGGAACTGTTGGGTTTATAGGTGATTTACCAGCAACAGATGAATGCCCGTGACACAAGAGGCAACAGACATGATAAAACCTAAAGAGGCTTAAAAAGTCCGTCTCCTGTCATCTCAATCTTCTGATTTTTTTTCAGCTGATAAACATAGTTTGAGATTTGCTTTGTAGTGAAGCCGGTTTCTTCCTGCAACGCTTTTCTTGATATGCCGTCTTTATTTTTTTTGATAACCTTTAAAACAGTGCCTCTTAATGTTTTTTTGGCTCTTGGTTTTCTTTTGGTGGCCGGCTTAGCTTGTTTGGGCTTTGGATCAGGGACATTTTCGGTTGATGCAGATTTATCAGATTTTTCAAGATTTGCTTGCAGGCTTTTAATCTTTTCTGAGAACTCAGTAACAGTGGCCTTGATAGCTGTTGTCAATTCTTTGTCAAATTCAATGGTAATATCGAGTTTCATTTTTTCCCCTTTTATCTACTTGAGTGAAAATTCAGAATTCCAGCTTATTAACAACAATATCCCAATAAATCAAGCAGGTAAAATTTTCTTAACAGGTTCTGCAAACTATCATCAATGTCCGACCAAACCTGTTATCAGTATGGAAAAAACCGGCCAAGATAATTGACGCGGACCGGACAAAGTAATTGACATCTGATACCAACAAGCGTTTTTTCAATTATATACAGGAAAAAACATGAACGTAGATACCCTGTTCATAGATTTTTCAAAAAATGCAAATTTGAAATGAAAAACGGTGATGGAAAAATAAATTTCCAAAATTTTGGGTTTGATGGTAATCAATATATTATTGATCATAAATTCGAAAGGCAATAAATGACCCATCAATTGACAACATACAATGATCTGAAGGTTGGACAAAAAGCATCTTTGCAAAAAAAAATAACTGAAGATGATTTATCCAATTTTATTGCAATTACCGGGGATGAAAATCCGCTTCATGTCGATGCATCATTTGCAGAACAAACTTTTTTTGGTCAAAGAATCGCCCATGGTATGTTGTCAGCATCATTGTTTTCAACTCTGGTGGGTATGCACATTCCTGGGATCGGGGCCATTTATAAATCACAGACTTTAGAATTTTTACGTCCAGTTTTTATAGGGGATACACTTGTGGCCTGGTTTGAAATCATTGCAATAGATCCTGAAAAAGAATTGATTGAAATTAAAAGTTGGATTGAAAATCAAGATGGAAAGATTGTGATTGAGGGTAAGACAATTGCAAGTTTGTTGAGGGGTTTGAAATGAAAATTCCGTAACTTTAATTTCATCTTCCTTTTGCATGATCTGCCAAAGGTCATACTGGCTTTGATGGATCAACCAGCTTTCTGCGCTCCCGCCAAAGGCTTTTGAAAGCCTGATTGCTTATCAGGGAAAATTCCGAATCGACCATATCAACGGCGTTGCCGTTTTCAAACCGGAAGAAAACGCATCACTGCCGGCACAGATAATGGACATTAAAGGGATCATGGGCTATTTCAAGGACCTGTATCCTGGTGAACCCGGCTTTTTTGAGCAAAGACACGGCCCGGTCTCTTCCCCACATCATGCCAAGGCCCATGCCCCTGTCAGAAAGCCCCACAGGCATGCAGTGCATAAGGCTCACCGTGTAAAGAAAAGGCCCCATGGGATGGTTTAGATTGCCGGCAGGATCACTGGCTGCATCGATATCCACCATGGAGAACAAGCCCCCTGGTGCCAGCATATGGCGGACAGCCTTGAGCGCTTCCAGGGGCCGGCTCTGGTCGTGGATGGCGTCAAATGCAGTGATATAATCATATGCCTGGAAAAAATCCGGATCATCCTGAACCGATGCAGCATCTTTTGCCAGAAATGTGATATTTTTCAGGCCCAGCTCTGCAGCTCGGCTCAGGGCGTTTTCAATGGCAGGGACATCATTGTCGAGCCCGGTAAATGAGGAGGCAGGAAAATGTTCTGCCATCAGGTGCAGGCCAATACCCTGGCCGCAGCCCAGATCACAGACCCGGATACCCTGCTCCATACGGGCCACAAGAGCACCCTGATCCACCCCGGGTAGAAAATGCCGGATCAGCACCTGTCTGTGCTTGGCATGGGACAGCTGGGCCATGAATGCCTGGAACCGGGGGTAGGCATCATAGGGTATGCCCTCACCTTTGGAAAAATCTTCTGTGACCCTGGCCATGGCAATCTGTGTGAGCAACGGAATTTCCTGGGTATACACACCCATGTTGCTGCTGCCGCTTTGACGGGTCAGCAGGGCCGCATGTTCCGGCGGCAGAAAATACACGGCCTCTTCTGTCCCAGTGTTCCGGATTTCAATAATTTGTCCCGTGCACATGATGCCCAGCCATTCTTTTACATACCGTGGGTGAAGCCCGGCAGCCCGGGCCAAAGCGGGACAGGATACCGGCTGGTCCATGTCCGCCATCACATCAAAAATTTTCAGTTGATACCCCAAAGCCAACGCCAGGTTCAAAGCCCCGTGATTGAGAATTTCGGTCAATCTGCTGCCGAATGCGGCCTGTTTTTCCTGATCCATTGTCTTTTTGTCCCCTTGTTTTTCCGGCTGAATTTTTCATTGCCTGATTTTCATTGCATTACATCGGGCGGATCATCTTGTCTATTCGGTCTGGCCGGCATCCCATTTCCCCTGAAGCCTTAAGTCTTCTATGATGGTGGCGGCTTTTTCCATAAGGCGGATCTTGTCCACCTTGGTGCTCCGGGTCAACGGGAATTCTTCATCACTGGGCCAGATCTGCACATGGAGGGGCCGCTTATAAGCGGCAATGGACTTGCAATGGGCAAGAACTGCCTCAGATGTCAGATCCCAGCCTTTTTTGGGCCGGACAAAGGCAAAAATGCCTTCGTCAAAAAGATAATGTTTCATGCCCACCACATCCACCAAATCCACGCCGTCCATGGCCGCGATATGGTCTTCCACCTCGCCGGGAAAGACATTGTACCCCTTCTGCTTGACCATGAATTTTTTTCGGCCGGATAAATACAATGCCCGGTACCCATCCATCTGTTTGAAATATCCCAGATCTCCGGTATACAGGATGCCTTCTTTGGACACGGCCTTTCGGGTCTCCTCTGGCTGGTTAAAATACCCTATAAATACAATGGGCGGGTGGTAGCAGATCTCCCCCGTTTCATTGTCCGAAACTTCATCACCGGCAGACCCGTCTTCCTGCATGGGAAGCCGGACCGTAACCTTTGCCAGATCATCAAAGGCTTGTCCCACCTGGCCTGCCATCTCTTCCAAGGGGATGCCCGGCGGGGTAAAGGTGGCAAACCCGGCATTTTCCGTCATGCCAAGCCCTGTGCCGAACCGCGGGGCCATGCCGGCAAGACGTTCTAAAAATTTGGTGTCCACGGCAGATCCGGCATAGGCCACGAACTCCAGGCTGGACAAATCAAAGGTGTCATATCCCGGCAGGTTCCAAAGCATGCGGAACATGGTGGGGATCTGGCCCATGGCCGTGACCTTGTGCCGTTCAATTGCTTCAAGGCTGGCCTTTGTGTCAAATATCCGCAGCAGGACCGCCTTGCCGCCCAGGTACATGGTGGTCATAAAGGTTTCGGTCACGCAGCCCACATGGCTTGGGGGCAGGTTGACCAGGCAAATGAAACCTTTATCCCCGGGTTCATTGCCGAATCCCCTGGCCAGGATCTGGTTCTGGACAATGATATTTTCATGGCAGAGGACAGCGGGTTTGGGTTCGCCCGTGGTGCCCGTGGTATAGATGATCAGGGCCGAGGTCCTTGTTTCCACCTGTTCATAGGCTTTTTTCAGGCGCCCTGTAAAAAGATCGACAAGCTTCAGCCGGACCAGTCGTTTCTTGTCCATGAGGGCTGTGATGCTGACGGCCTTGTCAATGATATCACCTGGAGCCGGGTCCGGCGTGAACTGGACCAGGTGTTCGACACCAGGGCATCTTTTTTGAACGGCTTGTCCTATTTTCCTGAAATCTTTCACCGGTGTGTTGCCCAGAAAGAAAAAGGCCTTGGGCGCAATTTTGTTGATGTCCCTCACCACTTCGGCTTCGGTCAGCCGGACATCCAAAGGGGCGATGATGGCCCCGATTTTAAAACAGGCATACATGAGCATCAGGTGCTCGGGTACCAGGACCAGCTGGGTGGCCACCCGGTCGCCTTTTCGGATGCCCATGTCCAGCAGTTTCAAAGCAAAAAAATCAATCAAAGACAAAAACTTTTTATAGGTGATTTCCCGGTTATCCTCATGCTGGATCATGGCCACATGGTCTGGCCTCAGGCGCGCCCATTTTTCAACATAATCGTTTACCCTTGCAAGCCGCTGGTTCATTCTGACTCCTTTTTTATTTTAAGGTATCCGGACCGGATGGCACGTTTATTCTCTGCGTTCACCACCTCAAAAAACAGGTCCAGGTGTTGTGGATAATCCCTGGATCCAAGGCAGCAGATTTCAATGTCAGTGCCTGGTTTGACCATGCCGGAAAATTTGCAGGCAATCTCTTGAACCCTTGTGGGATCTTTTCCTGCTTCCTGCCGGATCAGTTCTTTGACAGCACAGGCCAGGGTGGCGGTTCCCTGGAGGATAATCCCGGGCAGTCCCACACTTTTTGCAAATCTGGGGGAGGTATGAATGGGAAATTCAATATTTGTACACCCGTCATAGACATAGGGAAGCCAGGGCGCAATTTTTTTTCGGCAGGTCCAGACCGGGGCGGCAAGGGGGGCAGCATCCGGTGTCACGGGCAGGCGCTGCCGTCCTTTTTCCCCCAGGCATTCCACGCCCCGGAGCATGGCCCCGATATATTCGGTAAAGACAGGTTTGTTCTCCGTGTCAACGGCAATCAATTCAATGACGGCATGGGTTCCGGCCCGGTGGGGAAGGATGGCGGCTATCTGCCCGGTCAGGCACACCTCATCCCCCGGCCGGATCAACCGGTGGACAATGAGGTGTTCGGTATAATGGACCTGGGTGAACAGCACGTCTCTGGGAAAATCCTTTGATTCAATGAAATCCCCCAGGCTGCTGAGGATGGCCCAGGTCACGGCCACAGGAAAGACGGGCGGGGCAAATATTCCCTGCTCGGTTCTGTCATCAAAATAAAGGGGGAGGTCCTCGGCGATTGCCGCGGCAAAATTGGTGGTGTCCCGCCAGGTAATGCGGGCATGGTGCGGCTTCAGCCGGGTGCCGGCCAGCCTGCTGTCCAGTTCCATATACCAATGCTCCACTGAAAGGGTTTACAGATAAAGACCCAAGACGTGTCCATGGGGATAGCTAAACCATAGTTTGATTTATTTGTCAAAAAAGAAAATTATGGTTTATTTTTATGGGCAGACCGGCTGTTCACCGGCAACCTTCTGATGGCACAACCTGACAGTTCATCGCTGTACAGTATGTGTCATGGCATTCAAACCTGTTCGGCAAATGACATTTTTAACGAACACCCTGACACCAGGTATAAATTTCTTGATTTTTCCATGTGTTTCAGGTAGGTTATGCCTCTTATTTTTGCTTGCGTGAAGGGATTTCTCAATGCCGGTGGTATGTTTGAACAATGTTTCCAAGTCCTTTGGCAGCCAGAAGGTGATCGACAACCTGTGCCTGGATATTCTCAAAGGGGAATTTTTGACCCTTCTGGGCCCGTCAGGGTGCGGCAAAACCACTGTTCTGCGCCTGATTGCAGGACTTGAAACCTGTGACAGCGGCACCATTCTCATCAACGGCAGAGACCAGACCCGGCTGCCTGCCTGCGACCGGGATGTCAATACCGTGTTTCAGAGCTATGCATTATTTCCCCACATGAACGTGTTTGACAATATTGCTTTTGGATTAAAACTCAAAAAAACCCCGGCCCGGCAGATCCGGGAACGGGTCAGAGAAACCCTGGCACTGGTAAAACT
>JAABTU010000025.1 GCA_011389715.1 Desulfotignum sp. | reverse complement strand
GTGGTTGCCGGCAACAACCCCATGGGCATCAAACGCGGTATTGAAAAAGCGGTTGTCAACATTACCAAAAGCCTGGAAGCCCTTGCCAAACCCACCAAAAACCAGAATGAGATCGCCCAGGTGGGTACCATTTCCGCCAACAGTGATGAAACCATCGGCAACATCATTGCCGAAGCCATGGACAAAGTGGGCAAGGAAGGGGTCATCACCGTGGAGGAAGCAAAATCCATGGAAACCACCCTGGAAGTGGTGGAAGGTATGCAGTTTGACAGAGGCTACCTGTCTCCCTATTTTGCCACAGACACCGAAAAAATGGTGGCTGCCATGGAAAATCCCTATGTGCTGATCTGTGACAAAAAAATCTCTTCCATGAAAGACCTGCTGCCGGTGCTTGAAGAAATTGCCAAGACCGGAAAACCCCTTGTGATCATTGCAGAAGACATTGAAGGGGAAGCCCTTGCCACCCTGGTGGTGAACAAGCTGCGGGGTACCCTGAACGTGGCGGCTGTCAAAGCCCCGGGTTTTGGTGACAGAAGAAAAGCCATGCTGGAAGATATTGCCATTCTCACCGGCGGCCAGGTGGTGTCCGAAGATATCGGCATCAAGCTGGAAAATGTCACCATCCAGGATCTTGGCCAGGCCAAATCCATCACCATTGACAAGGACAACACCACCATTGTCGACGGTGCCGGTTCCAGGGAAGCCCTGGAGGGCAGGGTGAAGATGATCCGCGCCCAGGTCGATGAAACCTCTTCCGACTATGACAAAGAAAAACTCCAGGAACGGCTGGCCAAACTGGTGGGCGGTGTTGCCGTCATCAATGTGGGTGCTGCCACTGAAACGGAAATGAAAGAAAAGAAAGCCCGAGTGGAAGATGCCCTGAACGCAACCCGCGCAGCAGTGGAAGAGGGCATTGTGCCCGGCGGCGGCGTGGCCCTGGTACGCTGTATCCCCGCCCTTGCGGATATTGAAGCGGATCACGAGGAAAAACTGGGCATTGCCGTTGTGGCGCGGGCCATTGAAGAACCCCTGCGCAAGATTGCCGACAATGCCGGTGTGGAAGGCGCAGTTGTCATCAACAAGGTCAAGGAAGGAAAAGACGCCTTCGGGTACAACGCCAGAACAGATGTTTATGAAGACCTGATTGAAGCCGGTGTTATCGATCCCAAGAAAGTGGTGCGGTTCGCCCTTCAGAATGCAGCCTCTGTTGCTTCTATCATGCTGACCACCGAAGCCATGATTGCGGAAAAACCCGAAGAAAACCCTGCACCCCCGATGCCCGGCGGCGGCGGCATGGGCGGCATGGGCGGCATGGGCGGCATGATGTAGCCTGTTAAAAAAGTTTCATTTTGCATATAAAGACTGATACAAGCCCCTTTAACTCTGTTTAAAGGGGCTTTTTCATTGGAAATTGACCTTGACAGGATATCCTGTCTCATATACTTAATCGGGTAAAATCTTGTGCTGAAGTAACGTAAGAGAGGCTTTATGACCACAGAATCAATCGGATTGCTTTACATGCTCACGGATGCAGGGCCTGTTGTAAAATTTGTCATGCTCGTGCTGCTGTTTTTTTCCATCATCACCTGGGCCATTGTTTTTATAAAATTTCGCTATATCCGCAAAGCATTCCGTGAATCTGCCGATTTTACAGAAATCTTCTGGCAGTGCCGGACCCTGGCCGATGCCTTTGCCAAGGCCAAGGCCCTGCGGGCAAGTCCTGTGGCCCGAATTTTTATTACCACGTACATGGAAATGGCCAGGTCTGAAAAAAAGGATGGCAAGACAGGCAAAGCATGTAAAACAGATACGTCCTATCTCCAGACCATGGGCAGTATCCAGCGGACATTGCGCCGGTCCATCGGTGTTGAGATCAGAAGATTCCGGCAGCTGGTGCCTTTTTTGGCCACTGTGGGAAACACGGCCCCGTTTATCGGGCTTTTCGGCACAGTGTGGGGGATCATGCACACGTTCCAGGGCATCGGGCTGAGCGGGTCCGCCAGCCTGGCCGTGGTGGCCCCGGGAATTTCCGAGGCCCTGATCGCCACGGCTGCGGGTCTTGCTGCAGCCATTCCAGCGGTAATCGCCTACAACTATTTCACAGACCGCATCCGGATTCTGGATTCGGAGCTGGAAAGTTTTTCTTCCGATCTTTTGAATATTATTGAACGCGACATGCAAAAACAGATGGAGGCATAATGCATACGGGATCCGGCAATGACCAGTTGATGTCAGACATCAATGTTACCCCCTTTGTGGATGTGATGCTGGTGCTGCTGATTATTTTCATGGTAACAGCACCCATGATGGTCCAGGGGGTGGATGTGGAGCTGCCCGTGGCAACCGCAGCCCCGCTGCCTGCCAGTGAAGACAACCTGATCATCTCCATAGACAATGACCGGAAGGTGTACATCAACAACCAGGAGGTGTCAGCTGCCTTTCTTGCCGAAAAACTCGGGGCTGTCCTGGAGAACATGGACACTGGTGCGGTGTATCTCAAGGCCGACAAAAAAGTGCCTTACGGTGTGGTTGTCAATGTCATGTCCCAGATCAAGAAAGCCGGGGTCCAGAGTCTCGGCATGATCACCCTTCCTGATGATACCGATGCATCCTGATGCCCTGTCTTAACAAGTCTTATACTTTTATACGTAATGGATAATATGTCTTACGGTGCCGGCAAAAAAAGCGATGGATTTTCCGGTCCGGGCCACGACAGCCGGCAGATGGCGGTGTTTCTGGCACTCTCATTTTTCGCCCATGTGCTGTTTTTTATTGTCAGCATATGGCTTGTGCAGTTTGAGGTGCATGCCCCTGTGACAGAGGTGGTGCAGGTGGATCTGGTTTCCTTTGCACCCGGGGAACCGGGCGGTGGTGAACAGTCCTTTGAGGAATCTGTTCCTGAACAGGAAGCGGTTCAGCAGCAAGCGGCTGCTGATGCGGACAGTGCAGTGGTTGTGCCGGAAAAACAACCTGCGCAGGAAATTATGGAAAAACCGGCAGAGCCGGCACCTGTGCCCTTGGTGAAACCGGAGATCAGCCTCAAGGCCAAGCCGAAAAACCTGCAGGAGCTGATGGCTGAAAAAACCAGCAAACCACCTGAAAAAAAACCGGAACCAAAGCCAAAGCCGAAACCTGAACCAGATCCCCAAAAAGAGCGGGAAAAAGCCAGGCAGAAACTGGCTGATAAAATGGAAGCCGAAAAAAAAGAACAGATGGCCCAGGCCCTGGAGCGGATTGCCCGGGAAGTAAAACAAAAGGATACTGATACCCGGTCCCTGTCGGATGGAGACAAAAGCGGCCCCTCTGTGGGATCCGGCACCGCAGGCGGTGCGGGCAGAAAAGGGGGCACTGCCATTGACAGGTACAAAATGGTTTTGGGAATTGCCATCAAGCAGAACTGGGTGTTCAATGAAATGCTGGCCGGCATGGACCAGAACCTTGAGGTCCGGATGCTGATTAAAATTTTGAAAAACGGGGAAATAAGAGATATAGTGTATGAAACAAGATCCGGCAACCGCTACCTGGACCAGAGCGCCAAACGGGCAATTCAGAAGGCCAGCCCCCTGCCGGCGTTACCCCCGGGAATGGCCTCCTATGATGTGGTTGTCATCTTTACACCAAAAGGATTGAAATAGGTATGGTTCTGCTTTATGTACACACAAGGTTTTTGAAAGGCATGCACAATTTTGGGTCCCATGCGGGTTCACCACCAAACCCCTGCATGGCAGCCTTTACAGCCGCCCAGCGCGGAATATCCCTGGTGCCGGCATTATGCATACACCTGATGCTGGTGCTGGCAGTGGTATTCTGCCAGCCGGCACAGGGCCGGGCCCAATCCTATGATACCATCAATGTCAGCAACCCGTTTTTGCACAAAACCCCTGTGGCCGTAACTGCATTCAAGGCCTTGACCGGAAAACAGGCAGAAACGGATATTGGTGAAAAAGCCCGCCGGATTTTACATGAGGGCCTGGCATTTACCGGGTACCTGAAGCTGGTGAACCCGGATGCATTTCTGGCCGACCCCGCCCAAACCGGTATCCAGCTGAGGCAGATCAATTTTCGGGACTGGACCGGCATTGGTGCGGAACTGCTCATCACCGGCGGGGTTGAAGCGGACCAGGGCCAGGTGACACTCAAGCTGCGGCTCTTTGATACCTTTAACACAAAACTGCTCAAGGGCAAAGTCTATACCGGTCCGGAAAGCCAGGTCCGACGCATGGTCCATCTGTTCTGTGCCGAGGTTTCCCATGCCCTGACCGGCAAATGGGGGGTGTTTAACAGCAGGCTCACCTTTGTTTCCACGGTCAACGGAAACAAAGAGGTGTTTACCAGTGATTTTGACGGACACAACCCTAAGCAGGTGACCCATCACAAAAGCATCAGCCTGTCACCGGCCTGGTCATCGGACGGGCAGTGGCTGGCCTATGTGTCCTATGCCAAAGGCAAGCCTGATATCTACATCAAGCACCTGGAACAAAACAGAGGCACCGTTGTCAGCCGCAAGGGTATGAATATATCGCCCGCATGGATGCCGGGACAGGCAAAACTGGCGGCAGCCTTGAGTTTTTCCGGAAACCAGCAAATATATCTGTTGACCCGGAACGGAGAAATTATTAAAAAGGTAACCAGCAGCTGGGGCATCAATGTGTCCCCGCGGTTTTCACCGGATGGCAGGAAACTGGCGTTTGTTTCCAACCGTTCCGGCACCCCCCAGATTTATATAAAAGATCTGGACACAGAAGATGTCCGGCGGGTAACCTTTCAGGGACGCTACAACACCTCCCCTGCCTGGTCGCCGGATGGGAAAAAGATGGCTTATGTGGGGATAGACAAGAACCGGATCGATATTTATGTGACCAATCTGGCATCAGGCCCGGGGATGCCGGTGCAGCTGACCCGGGACCAGGGAGATAATGAAGATCCCTCCTGGTCCCCTGACGGCAATCTGATTGTTTTTACCTCCAGCCGTGAAGACAATTCCCCGGCCCTGTATGTGATGACGGCAGCAGGTACGGACCAGCGCAGGCTCATGCGCATGACAGGCAGGCAGACCCAGCCCGGCTGGTCCGGACCCATGGCCCAGGAAGACTGATATTCCGGAACAGAACATAATTTTTTAACCAAGGAGGCAGCAAGATGAACAGAAAACTGTGGATCAATGTAGTAATGGCGATGCTTGTGGCAGGACTTTTTTTGACGGCATCCTGTGCAAAAAAAACCGTGGTGTCCGATGCCACCACTATTGAAGATCAGGCCGCCATGACAGAAGCGGAAGCGGAAGCGGCAGCTGAGGCAGAAGCCCGTAAAAAAGCCGAGGCCGAGCGTATCAGACAGCAGGAGCTCGAAGAGCAGAAGGCAAGTCAAGCAGCCCTGGAGCAGGCCAGGCAGCAGGCTGCCAAAACCCGGTTTCTGCACCAGAACATCCACTTTGCATTTGACAGCTCAGCTTTGTCATCTGAAGCAAAGGAGCTGTTAAAGAAAAAAGCCCAATGGCTCAAAGAGAACCCCAATGTGACCGTGACCATTGAAGGCCATTGTGATGAAAGAGGCACCACAGAATACAACCTGGCCCTGGGGGAACGCCGTGCCAGTGCAGTGCAAAGCTATCTGCAGGACCTGGGTATCGGCGGGTTTCGTCTGGACACCGTCAGCTTCGGGGAGGAACGTCCCCTGGATCCCGGACAGACAGAAGCAGCCTATGCCAAAAACCGCCGGGCCCAGTTTGTGTTGAAATAATCCAGCCTGCACAGGATCAGTTCCGGTAGGCTGGCGGCACTGGTCCTGTGTTTTCTTTTTTGTGAACAACCAGGATCAGGTATGTAACATACTGCCTGATCTTTATATGAAAGTGTTACGTTTTAAGTGTTACGTTAATATCTGCCTGCTCATACTTTCATTTTTGGTTGTGCCCGCCAGGGCATGGGGATTATATGAAAGCCGTCAGCCGTCAGTACTCAGCTAACAGCTAACAGCTAACAGCTAACAGCTAAAAGCTAACAGCTAAAAGCTAACAGCTTTCATTCTTTGTTGTGCCCTCAGGGCATGGGTGTTTATAATCTTTTTTTGACGGCAGCGGGGTTTTGCAATGAAACATATCTTTTTGTGGGTGTGTGCGCTGGTGGTTTTCTGGGTGTTTTCAGGGTGTGTCACCCCGGAACAATACCAGGTCCTGGAGAACCGCATCACAGCTTTGGAAATGGAAAATAACCGGCAGATGGCATTGCAGGAAAAATTTTTTGGCAAAGAAGCTGATCTGAAAACAAGCCTGGATGCGATTGAGCAAAAAATTGCGCAAAATGAAACCATAAACCGGGAAACCACAGCTGAAATCAAGTATGAACTTACACAGCTCAAGCAAAAATATGGCCAGCTCCAGGGGATGATCGAAGAGGTCTCCCACCGGTTTAGCAGCAAAAGCCAGGTGGGCAGGCAGGATCTGGAAACCCGCCTGGACCGGCTGGACAATGCTATCTCCCGCAATTATACAAAAATCCTCACCCTGGAAAACTATCTGGGGTTTGAACCGACCATTTCCGACCCGGATGCGGCAGCCCGGCTGGAACCAGGCAGTGATGTTCCGGGCGCTGTGCAGCAGGATATCGATTCAGAGCAGGGATTGTACGCGTTTGCCAAAAAACTGTTTGATGACGGAGACATGGAAAAAGCCAGGATACAGTTTGAGAACTTTGTCAACAAATATCCGGATTCAGACAATGCAGACAATGCCCGATTCTGGATTGCTGACAGCTATTATGTGGACAAGTGGTATGAAAAGGCCATTCTGGAATACCAGAAGGTGCTGGAGCAGTATCCTGATTCAAACAAAGCGGCAGCTGCCCGGTTAAAGCAGGGATACGCCTTTGCTGAACTCGGGGAAAAGGCCAACGCCCGGTTGATTTTAAATGAACTTGTGAGCCGGTATCCCGATTCCAGGGAGGCTGGGTTTGCAAGGGAAAAACTCAAAAACCTGGACTGAGTGCTGACAAAAACATCAGATCCTGTAAAAGAACGATGATTAAGATTGTTGGTATTGACCCTGGCCTTGCCGGTACAGGAATAGGGGTCCTGGAAGGTGATCCTGTCAGGGTCATCCGGTATTCCTTCGGCAGTATCGCCACCCGGTCTGACCAGAGCACGCCTTTTAGGCTCACCACCATTTACACACGGATATATGACTTTCTCACAGAGCAGGAACCTGATTTTGTGGTGATCGAGGATATTTACTCCCTTGAAAAATATCCGCAATCCGGTATTATGCTGGGCAAAGTGTCAGGGGTTCTGCAGGTTGCGGCATGCAAGGCCGGCATACGGGTTGAGGAAATTGCTGTCCGGGAGGCCAAGAAAATCATCTGTGGAAACGGAAATGCAGACAAAATCCAGATGGAGCAGGCGGTGCGGCACCTGCTGAACCACCCGGAACCCATCCGCCCGTTTCATGCATCAGATGCGCTGGCACTGGCCGTTACCGGATATTACAGGCACAGGAAAAACCATGATCGGATATCTTGAGGGACATATCATCCATTGTGAAGCAGATGCTGTTCTGCTGCTGGCCAAAGGTGTGGGCTATGAGGTGCTGGTGAATTCCTTTACCATGGCCCGGGTAACCGCCGGTACCGGCGCAAATGATATTGTCAGTCTCTATGTTTATTACCATGTGAGTGAACGGCAGCCCAAACCAGTGCTGATCGGGTTTGCATCCCTGGAGGATAAGGCGTTTTTTCAATTGTTCATCTCCGTGGCCGCCATCGGACCCATGAAAGCGGTAAAGGCACTGGTCCGGCCTGTGGGGGAAATCGCCCGGGCCATTGAACAAAAAGATGTCACCTTTCTGGGACAACTGCCGGGCATCGGCAAACGCACCGCAGAAAAGATCATTGCCACGTTGCATGGCAAAACCATTGCATTCATGGATGTTTCTGCCGGCAGTGCCCCTGACCGGGCCGTGCCCCTGGCTCCGGATAAACAGGAGATCGCCCTCCAGGTGGCAGGTGTGCTGGTGGAGCAGCTGGGTCATTCCTCAGCCTCTGCCCGGCGCATGATACAGGCCGCCTTTGAGAAAAATCCGGACATTCATACCCCGGAAGAACTGCTTGATACCATTTACCAGGAAGGATTGTAAACATGGCAGATGATATCCTGTCTTTTTCTTCAGATACAAAAGGGGTGGTGACCCCGGCCGCTACCCCGGAAGACAAGATGCCGGACATGGTTTCTCTGCGGCCGGTGCGGTTTGAAGATTATGTGGGCCAGGCCGATACGGTGGAAACCCTGAAGATTGCCATCCAGGCAGCCCGACTGCGAAACGAACCGTTGGACCATATCCTGCTCCACGGTCCGCCGGGCC
>JAABTU010000024.1 GCA_011389715.1 Desulfotignum sp. | reverse complement strand
CCCCGGTGGCCGAATTTGATTTTATGGGTCTTTCCCCCCATGGCCAGTCCTAAAAGCTGCATGCCCAGACAGATGCCGAAAACCGGCACCGATCCCAGCAGCTGCCGGATGGTGTCCACTGCATAGGTCAACGGCTCCGGGTCACCCGGGCCGTTGGACAGAAAGATACCGTCAGGCTGAAGCGCCTTGATGACATCCGGGGATGTCTTTGCGGGCACGGTGAGCACTTCGCACCCGGCTTTTTCCAGACACCGGATGATATTGTATTTGATGCCGAAATCCAGGGCCACCACCGAGTGCTTTTTTCCCCGGAACCGCCAGACAAACGAATTGGAAAGGGTATTTGCAGGCACGTAATCGGGCTGGTTGTATTTCCAGAAATAGGGTTTTTTCGTGGTCACATACTGCACCAGGTCGCTGCCGACCATGGACGCCACCTGCCGGGCCTTTGCCACTAAAGATTCCGGATTCAGATCCGAGGTGGAGATCACGGCCCGCATGGCCCCGGCTTTGCGTATATGCCGGGTCAGGGCCCGGGTGTCCAGGTCCTCCACGCCTAAGACATGGCTTTTGATCAGGTAATCCGCAAGGGTCCCCCGGGATCTGAAATTGGAAGGAAAATCCTGATATTCCTTGACAATGAATGCCGCCACCTGGACCCGGCTGGACTCCACATCCTCGGGACTGATGCCGTAATTGCCGATCAGCGGATAGGTCATGGTCACCATCTGGCCGTAATAGGACGGATCGGTGAGAATCTCCTGGTATCCGGTCATGCTGGTGTTGAACACCGCTTCACCGCATGCTTCTCCGGGTCCGGTGAAACTCCTGCAGGCAAAGGTCCTGCCGTCTTCCAGGGCGAGTAATGCTTTCATTTTTTTGTATACCTTCTAAGCAACTCATTTGAGTTGATTGTGGGTTTGGTGCCGGGCAATGCCCCGGCGGGTTCGCTGTTAAGTTGCTTGTGTTGCCTGGTGTTGTCATCAAAGGATCCGAAAGCCGGTCCGGATCATGTTTCATGGTCAAGCGCCCCTTGTTGAAGCTCTCATAAATATCATAAAACACGACGATTTAGCAAGGCAGTATTGACGAATCTGAAAAGAGTGGCTGAAAAAGATCCCCGGTTTTCAAAAGCGGTCTTGGAGAGCACTTTCTTTTTTTACAATTCTGCCTGAATGAAGGCATTCAGACCGGAGGCGCCGGCCCACGATCCGTTCCACCATGCCGCCCACGGAGATCACCGTGTCCACATCCAGTCCGGTATCGATATTCATTCCATCCAGCATCACGGTCAGGTCTTCCGTGGATACCAGTCCGGACAGGCCAGGGTCTTTGTGGTAATAGTCCCCGGTGCCGGCCACGGGAACGCCGTCAACAAAGTTGGCCGGCTGTCCGCCGATGCCTCCCAGGGTCGATTCAAAATGGGTGATGCCTGCCTGCATGGCGGCCAGTACGTTGGCCATGCCCCACCCCCGGGTCGAATGGAAATGGGCCACATGCGTTTCCGGATCCGGCATCGCATCCAGGATGGCAGAAAAATAGGCATAAATCCGGTCCGGTGTGGCTGATCCGTCATGATCCGCATGTTCGATTTCGTCAGCTCCCATCTCCAGCCAGCGCCGGGTAAAGTCCACCGCTTTCCGCATATCGGTTCTGCCGGTTTTCGGGCATCCCCAGATCCCGTTGATGACGCCGCACACCCGGATGCCGGATGATTTGGCGGCCTGGATACAGTTTTCCGCCATTTTCCAGTATTCACGGATGGTCATGCCGGTATTGGCCTGTTGATAGGCATCACTCACAGAGATGACCAGAAGAATTCTGTCAGGGCCGGCCCCCTCCCGGTGCGCTGCCAAAGCCCGGTCCACCGCCTTCTGGTTGATGGTGACCGCTGAAAACTCGACGTCCGCCAGAAAGGGTATGAGGGCCCGGTGGGTCCGGATCTGCTTCAGCAGTTCTTCTGCATCGGCAAACTGGGGCAGCCGGGACGGATTGGCAAAATTGGTGACCTCAATCCTTTTGAACCCCGCCTTCACAAGCTGCTGGACCACCCACAGTTTGGCATCGGTGGGAATCAGCCGCTCCTCTCTTTGAAACCCTTCCCTGACCGTGGTGTCATGAATCGTTATCCGCTCTGGCAAACCAAGTGTTTTCATAATGAATTTCAACCCTTTTTGGCTCGACTTCCGGAGCCGGCTGATGCTGTTGTCATCATCCAGCTCCGAACGTCGATTTTATCATTATTCCTTAATGGGAACAGCGTATTTCTTATGTGCTGAAAAAGCAACATCCATCATCGATATCCGCTGGGATTTTCTCCAGCCTGTCATCCAGATTGGTATGGTCCGAGTGTATGAGACCATTACTCCGTGCTGGAAAAATTGACGGCAAATGTACCCAGATCAAAGGCGATCAGGTTGATTTCCGCAAACTGGGGTTTGGTTCTGGTACGAATCATCTCACGGAAGGTTTTCAGGTCGATGGGCAGAACCCTGCTGCCTGCCAGGGCCCCCAGCATGACCATGTTCGCGGCCTGGGCCGATCCGGCCTGCAGTGCCAGCACGACCACCAGGAAATCATGGTTGTTGTAAACGGCGCTGGCAAGGGGAGACAGGCCGCTGTGAAAAAAGGTGGAATCGCCGACAAACGCCACCACCTTGCGGCCCGTGGCCCGGGAAAAACCGCCGGCCGTGCTGATGCCGGCGCCCATGGCAATCAGAAAATCCCCCATGTGCAAAGGCGGCAGCAGCCCTAAGGTGTAGCAGCCGATGTCGGTGGGATATATGGCCTCATCTCCGAAAACCTCCCTGACGGCTGCATAGGTGGCCCGGTGGGGGCATCCCGGACAGAGGTTGGGGGGTCTGGCCGGCACCTCCGGAAGGGTGTCCACGGGAATGGGGACCGGCGGGGTCATGCCAAGTTCGCTGATGGTATCGCTGACATACCCGTAGCTCAACCTGTTGCAGACAATGCCCCATTTGCCGCTGCCTTCGATCCGGTTCAGGGGACTCTGGTCGGAAAGGGTTACAGCCCGCTCGATTTTGTCCAGCAGCCGGGGATGCAGCCGGCGGGACACGGCCGGGATGTAGACGTAATCCATGGGTTTTTTGTCAAACTGCCCCTGGACGGTCCGTTTGCGCAACGGCCCGAGGGTCACCATGCCACTGGCGTGATTGATCCGGGTGGTGGTGCGCAGTATCACCGGCAGTTCCAGCAACTCGGACAGCTCAAATGCCTGGACCGTCATCTCCCGGGCTTCATCCACCGTGGACGGCTCCAGTATGGGAAGGCGCTGAGCCTGCCGTACCAGCGGGTGTCCTGTTCATTCTGACTGGAAAACATGAAGGGGTCGTCGGCAGCCACTACGACCAAAGCCCCGTTGACCCCGGTATAGGCCAGTGTCATCAGCGCGTCCGATGCCACATTGACACCCACATGCTTCATGGTCGCCATGGTTCTGAGCCCGCACATGGCCGCTCCCGCCGCCATTTCAAGGGCGACGTTTTCATTTGCGCTGTATTCGAAATACAGGTCCGTCTGAGCGGAAATCTGGAAAAACTGCAGCGCGATTTCCGATGACGGGGTGCCCGGGTAGGCGGCGGCAAATGCCACACCCGCCTCCAGCGCCCCTCTTGCAATGGCTTCATTTCCCAGCAGCAGCATCTGTTCACCCGGTTTGTCCCGCAGCAGCATATGCATGATGATATCTCCCGTTATTCAGAGTTCAATTTTCATCTGTGCCTGGCGTATTTCGGCATCGTCTGCCGCAACCCGGGTCTTCATTTTTTGTCGATACTCCTTGAGTTTTTCCCTCAGCCGGGGGTCTGACAACGCCAGGACAGCCACGGCCAGAAGGGCCGCGTTACCGGCCCCGGCTTTGCCGATGGCCGTGGTGCCCACAGGGATGCCGGCAGGCATCTGGACCATGGAAAGCAGAGAATTCAGGCCGCCCGGATCGGATGTGGCCATGGGCACCCCGAGAACCGGCAGGATGGGTCATGTCATGCCACCTCCGCCAGAAAGACATTGGTTTTTCGAACCTTTTCGGCAAACGCGGACAGTTCGGCGGTGACCGGCTTGAGGGCATGCACATCCGCTTCTGTCAGTACGCCGGCCATGGACGGCACATGCGTGCGGTCAGGGATATCGACCCCTTCCACCAGGGCCTGGTGCTGGATCACGACCTCTTCACCGATGCGGGCATTGAAGACCACGCTTTTAAAACCGACAAAACAATTGTTTCCCACATGACACGGGCCGTGGATGACCGCGCCATGGGCCAGGGAGACCCCGTTTCCAATGTGAACCGGCGATCCGCCCAACGCATGAATGATCACCCCGTCCTGAATGTTGACCTCGGATTCGATGACAATGGCTTCCACTTTTCCTTCCGGACAGGGTTCGTCCGCACGGATCACGGCATTGGGCCCCACAAACACCTTCTCGCCGATCTGTACATTGCCGATCACCACGGCCGATGGATGAATCGTTGCGGTGGGATGTACGACGGGTTTGTCTCCTGCATGATTTCGATAGATCATTATGCTTCCTCCTGGATTTTTCATTCATATGGGTTTCGGTCATTCCATGCAGCGCTTGTTTCAATCTGCCATGATGACCACAAAAAAAGGCCGTTGTCTGTTCTTCTCGAACAGACAACGGCCTTATATTTTTCCTGCGCCCTCTTAAAAAAGCCAGAGGACCCGTTCCAACGCTAAGACTTCATTATCTCTCATCCCCCGGACAAATTGTGCGGCACACCCTTTGCCGGCAGATTGACATCCATTTAAATCAGATACTTCTGAGGTTGTCAATGATATTTTTTGTGTCTGCCGGTATTTCAGGCTTTTTTGAGGCACCAGCCGGGGATGTCAATTCCTGTTCAAATAAATTCCGGGGACGGAGACCAGGGTGAAAAGAATAATTCTTTCACCCGTGACAGTACTGATGTCGGTATGCAAACTTTTTACGTTAATCCCAAGTATTTTTTCCACCGCTTCTTCCAGCAGAGGCCGGCCCTGTTCCAGCAGCGCAATCCGGATCCGTTTTACCAGCTCCCTGCCATCCTTGTGTTCGTGCATCTCAGCCAGTTTCAATTCCGCCTGGGTGAGCACATTTTTGAGCCTTACCAGCACCATGTCATCGATGATATAGGTCTTGGTCTCCAGAGGGCCCCGGCCCATGAATTCTTTTTCAAACTTGATCACGGCTTCGCTGATGTCAGCTTCCATCTGGCCTTTGGTTTTTTGTTTCATTAGATAATCTCAAGTCATCTGGATGTTGAAGTTAACCGCGTGTGGCAGTCTTTGTCAACGACAAGTCACTCACGTTCAAACGATATGGGTTGGCCTGTCAGACAGCGGCCCACCTGTCCCAGTGCCCCTTGTTTGACCCATTCCCATTTTTCCTGAAACAGCCGGTCGCTCAGATACCTGCTGCCTGCCTGGGTGCGGCGGTGAACAAATTTTTCAAGATGACCCGGGCCGCCACTGTACATGGCATAGAGCATTCCGGCCAGAAAATCATCATCCCGGTCCCGGTCCGGCTGCCGGTTCATCCACGGCACGGCATACCGGTTGAAATACAGCTCGAGAATCTCACACCCGGTCATGGCATTATAGGCAATATCCCATCGGAGTTTCTGCTGGTCGTATATGCCGCGCCATACCCGTTCATTGATCTGCATGATACCGACAGATGTCTGGTTGTATGACCGTAGATAGGTGATATCCTCATTTTTTACAACAAACTGACGAAAGCAGCTTTCCTGCCAGGCCGTTGCCAGGGCCACCCGTCGGTACATGGCATGGCGGGCTTTGGGGATCCGGGTTTCCTGAAGCCGTTTTTCCGCCTGCGATGCCACCAGGGAGGTGGTTCGGTCAAGAAACCGGGCCACAGATCCGTCTTCAAGGATCCATTCCCGGAGGCTGCCCGGCTCATTTGCCGGGGTTTCGGCCCGGACCTCTGAAACAGTGCCCATCCGGCGAAACAGATACCATGCCTGTTTCAGAAGGCTCTCCAGGCCGGCTTCCCGGTCGGAGGTTCTGCCAATTCCCAGGGTTTTCATCAGTGCCGGTGAGATGTCCGGATCATAAGTCAACTGTGGTATCCTGCCTTCTGCCAGAAGCATTGCCAGCTGGTGCAGGCCCTGCCGGCTGATATCCAGGCCCAGGAGCGGGCCGAGCCTGTCTAAGGCCGTCAGGGTGTCAGCAGCTGAAAAAAAAGCCAGATACCCCAGAATGGAAGTGGTCTTTGCATCTTTGAGGTGCTTGCGAAACACAGGAGATAGGCTCTCCCAGCTCAGAATGAACTGATTTCTGACAAAATCTTCTCCATCTGGATTCGGGTTGGCCAGTTCCCTGGAAAAAGCATACCGAAGCCGCAAGAGCAGATCCAGCAGGATGTCCTGCTCATCATCACTGAGGGAACGGGGTGCCAGGGCAGTGATCATGTGGACCATAAAGGCGTCCCAGGTTTCCCAGGCGTCAATAAAGGCGCGCTTTTGTTTCCGGGAGAAAACAGGCGGGGGAGCTGGCACGGCTTTTTTATAAATGGTTTCAGGAATATCCATCCGCTGTATAAACGACAGATGGGTTTTTCGGATTTCAATGGGGCCCGGGCGCAGGCTTTGTATCACTGCGAGCACTTCTTCGGGCTTGTCTTTTGGCAGGACAGCCTTCAGGAACATGCCAAGTTCTTTTTGCGGTATGCCTAGATCAATGATAATGGGCGCCAGAAGTCCCGGCAGACGTTCCTGGATTCGCCGCCATATGAAATTCGCCAGTCTGGCTGGCTGGCGGTTCCGGTTTTCAAGATGGGAAGATACCGTTTTAAACTGTAACTGCCAGGTTTCCGTGTCCAGAACCGGCTGCTGCCGGGCCGTCAGATAGCCGTCAAAAGAGACAGGAAACAGACAGCGGCGTCCCATAGAAAATCCGTATCGGACATGAATACGCAGATCGATGAAAAGGGATCCGTCCGCTTCACGGAAACGGGGGTCAGACACCATGACGATCTGGCACCCGCCCGTTTTCTCCAGCAGGATGGCCTGCTTTTCCGGTCCGGTAAACACGGCGTCGGCTGCCAGAGCATCCATCAGGTCATAATCCAGCGTCATGGGTACATCGATCGTTTGAAAACCGGCCTGCCCGGTCATCGGGGAAAACAGTATCAGAAAAACAAGGATACCGGTCATCCGCATAATACTGACAGATGGTCTGATGGTAAACATGCCCTGGAAATTGATTCTCCAAAGCGGCCGGATCGGATTCAGCCGGGTGTTCATAGGTTTGTTCAGTTCCTTGGTGTTGGCACACACATTTCACGGTATCATATCGTGATCAGACAAGAAAAAAAATGATAATTCATCAGACAGCGCATTTTCAGTTTCTGACTGACGTATTCTTTCCCCGGGCTTGATAAATTTTTCCCCGGATATTATGTATGGTTGAGTTAAACCACGGTTCAAAAAAGGATAACCCATAACTTTTTGGCGGTGCCATGGATAACAAACCTGATGCCCGGATGATCGACACCGTATTCCCAGGTCTCTCTCCTTCCTTGAAATCCCTTTTGATGACCCGTCTGGACCGGTTTTATGACCGTCTTGAAAAAGACGGGCAAAATCAGAATTTCGGTCGTGTCCATCCCGAAGAACTGGTCCGGGTGTTTCTGTTCAGTGACTTTGTTGCGGACAGTCTGGCAAAACAACCAAATCTGCTGCAAGACCTGGCGGAAACCGGGGACCTGGAAAAACTGAGAAATCCGGGATGGTATCAGCACCAGGCAGAACAAAAGACCGCAGGTGCGGACACAGATCAGGCAAAGGCCGTGCTCAAGGCGTTCAAGTGCCGGGAAATCATCCGCATCGCCTGGCGGGATTTGACCGGAAAAGCCGGTCTGACCGACACCCTGTCCGATCTCTCGGAACTGGCCATTGCCTGTGTCAGCCAGGCAATGGCGGTGCTGTATGAAAAACTATGCACCACCCACGGCACCCCCATGGACCAGCACGGTCATCCCCAGCAGATGGTGATTCTGGGGATGGGAAAACTGGGGGCCAAAGAACTGAATTTTTCATCGGACATCGATCTTATTTTTGTGTATCCCAAAGAAGGCCATACCTTTCTGGACGGTCGGATCAACACCTCGAATCTGGATTTTTTCACCCGGTTGTGCAAGCAGTTTCTCAAATTCTTCGCCGGTGACAGCGGACAGCATTTTTACCGGGTGGACACCCGGCTGCGGCCTTTCGGGGACAGTGGTCCCCTGGTCATGAACTCGGATGCGTTTGAGGAATATTACCAGACCCAGGGCCGGGAATGGGAGCGATACGCCATGATCAAGGCCGCGCCCGTGG